>JALOCD010000167.1 GCA_023228025.1 Prolixibacteraceae bacterium
TAAGTTGCATCGTGTATCTGGGGCGGCTGGACCATTAAGGTCAATCGTTACGGTCTTGGTACCACAATCATTAAGCACCACTTTCCCATCTTTTTTCACCACCCTGTCGTAACCATAAAGCGTAATCGTGTAATTACCGCCATAGTTATACAAATGCCTATAAGTCAGTTTTGCGCCAGAAGCAGAAGCGTGTGGTTCACTGCCTGGGTCACCGAAACTCCAGTGATAATAATTTACACCAGTGCCGCCCGACACCGTGAAGTCAACGGCTGCCGGAGCAATAATTTTATTGTTCTTAACCCTATCAGCTGGAGCTTCAAACTTTATTTTTCCAAGCGTGCAGTCACTTGTGGCGCCAGCTACTTTTGTATAGTCACTAGATCCCGCTGAAGAGCTTGTTGATTGTTGGCTAAGCAAATTCTGACCGTTTATAAAATTAAAATTGTTTTTAAAATCATCCTTGGGGTCAATCCTGTAACTCACCTGATAGGTCTTATAAAGATCTGGTTGCAAATCGTCTACGTTTTGGTACCCGCCCTCTTTGTATTGACTGGGGCTAATTACCAACCATTGTTTTGAAATGTTGCCAGCCGTGTCATGCATTATCTGATTAGTCACTACGGGTGTGATCTGTCTAATGTCAGCTGAGGCGGTCTGGTAGGTTTCATCATCGGACCCCAGGCTTGGGACCAGCCCGGCCGTGGCGCTGCCTATATCAGTCTTGCCAACATTTGAGTCTATCTTTATGTCGTTCTGGATTTTCGAAAACACTTGGTCTTTGATGGCGCCGTCCGAAAATATGTCGTTATTACTTAAAAAATCATTTTTTGTAAAATCAGTCTTAATTTTCGAGTCTATATTTACGTTGGCAGGATTTGATGCAATTAGACTCGCAGCATCATTTACATTGATGGTGCCAGCGGCTAAATCTTGGCTAATTTTATTAGCTAGCTCTTGTGCTGATTTATCTTGGTCCAAAAACTGTTGATAAGTTGGGGCGCTGGTACCTGAATCAGCAGCGTAAGAAATCGGCACGTTAATGCTGAGATAAGAACCGCCACTAAAAGCTAGGTATACATTTTTAAGTTTGCTGGCTAGCACCTCGCACTTAACATCTTGTCTGATGATGTTTTTTTGATCTTGATCAAAGTCTGGATAATAAGTACTTAGGGCGTTATCTGTCGATTGGTTGATCTCGTTGCCGTTGGCATCAAAGTCAAACTTAATCGCCTCAAGCCCCGCTATTTTGCAATTGATCATACTACTCAAAACATCTTCTCTGCTTAGCTTGGTAATCCCAAGCTTGTCCAGGTCCGACATTTTGCTATCTAGCTGTTTTTTGGTAATAGTTTGGTTTGAAACCCTAGCTAAAACTGGGGTTTTATCGCCGCCAATCGAGGCAATATACACAATGCCAAGCATTGAAGAAATAAAAACGCCCGCTAAAATGCAGGCTACTAGTAATTTTACATAACCGAACGACAAAATGTATTTTATCTTGTTGATCACGTGTTTTTCGCTCCCGTTTCTAGCTTTTTTGGCTCTAGAGCAAGTGTACCATATATAGCTAGTGCTTATATCCTGCCGGCAAAGTCCGACCTGTCATTAAAATACAACTACAACTTAGCCATCAGCTTATGGAGTTGTTTTGCAGCTTTTTCGTAAGAAGTGTTTTGGCTAAATTGAATCGGTTGTCCAATTTTAACGGTTACGTGGCTAAAATGCTGGGGCCATTTTTTGTCTAGCGGCAACGTCCCAGCTAGGCCCGAAGTTTTTACAATGACTACCGGCAAGCCGGTTTCGACGGCTAACAAACCGATACCCGATTTAAATTTCTGTAGTTTGCCGTCTTTGCTGACGTGACCCTCGGGGGCGATAGCAATATTCCAACCTTTATCTAATAGTGACACTGTGTATTCCAGACTGGGCAGTATATTGTCCTGTCGGTTCAAATTAAAAGCGGCATAAAATAGCCTTGAGACAAGAGTCAATACCATATGACGCACCAGCATATCGTCGGCTCCCGCCACCGCCAAATTATCTCTGATAGCTTTTGGCAAACTTTGGTAAACTACCGGCGCGTCAAAACTATCCACGTGGTTAAAAATAAATATTGCTGGCTGTTTTAAGCCAGCCAAGTTTTCGGTACCTTCAACGGTTGTCTTCACATATATTCTTATTAAGCCCCTCACTAAGGTCTCGCGCAGCATATTACCGATTATTCTAATCGGTTTACTGTATTGCCAAGAGGGCCTTTTGTTTGATGATTCAACATGGCTGCCGTGAACAACTAGCTTTCGGAGATCACTAAGCGTCGTGGTTTTATCGATTTTGGATTCAGGAATACTAATCCCCAGCTGCTCTTCGATCAATGATATTACGGCCAACCGCCTAAGCGAGTCTATGCCAACGTCAGCCAATCGATCTTTTTCGCTGATTATTGCCCTAGAATCATCTAGGCTTAGCCTGAGAACGTTTACTAAGGGGTCGCCACTAGCGATAGAGCCACCTTTTTGGGATATGTTTTTATTTACTCCCTGATTAGCCCATAGGGCAACATTTTTGCGATCAATTTTTAATAATAACGTTCTGGGGTGTTGCTCTTCGGGCCATCGTGCCCAGTCGCTAATATGCTGAAAATCTTCTAGCTTTTCATTTATTTCTTTAATGGCTTTATTGATTTTTTTATCGTTTTTATCAGATATCACGGAGGCAAATACTTCTTCGCCATCAGCTTTTTTAACCCCCACAATGCAGATTTCTTTGATGTCTTTGTGCTTTTCGGCGACCACTTCGATATCTTCTGGGAAGACATTCATGCCGCTTGGCAGAACAATCACAAACTTTGCGCGGCCTTGTATTTTTAGCCAGCCATCATCGCTAATCTTGCCCATATCGCCAGTTTTAAACCAACCATCTTTGGTAAAGGTGGCCTCTGTCTGGGCCTTGTTTTGCCAATACTCTTTAAATATGTTCGGCCCTTTGGCCAAAATTTCACCATCATCAGCCACTTTTAACTTAACGTTATACAGTGCCAAGCCCTGCGAATCTCTAAATTTATCTTTAACACGGTTCACGGTTAAGATGGGGGCTGTTTCGGTGAGTCCATAACCCTGCAGGGCCCTAACACCCATGCGCTCCCAAAAATCAGCCACGTCTGTCGGAATTGGTGCCCCGCCAGTTATTACTATTTCTAGTTTACCGCCAAGTTTTTTATGTACTTTGCCAAATAGCACCCTTTTAAGTTTTTTAGGCAAAAAGGGCGCAATTTTAAAAGCAAAGTTTAGGGCTTTATCTTGCTTTTCTAAAATTGCAGTTTGCTGGATTCTTTGTTTAAAAAGAGTCAGCAACTGAGGTACAGCCAATAAAATGGTTATTTTGTAGTCATTAAGAGCACGGGCAATTGCTAAAGGAGTAATACGCGGTAGATAAAAAACACTGACGCCTTTTGCCATCATACAAAGCTCGCCGATAAATTCATAAGAGTGGCTTAGCGGCAAAATTGATAAAATCCTCCAATTCGGGTCAACATCAATCGCCCTTAAAACTCCATCCGCATTGGTCAATAGGTTCTGCTGTGTCAAAACAACCCCCTTAGGGTCGGCTGTTGTGCCAGATGTAAAAATAATTACCGCGTTTTCTTGGCCAGAAAGCCTAATGTTTGGAGGCTTAGGTAAATAATCTTTTATTAAATCATTATAATTTTCTAGTATTTCGGTTTTAAATTTTTTATCTAGTTTGGGCAAAATATATTTGCCCCTAAAGACCAGCCCAGGTGTTGTCTGCTTAGCAAAATTTAGAGTTGTTTCTAAGCTATTGCGAGCATCTACTGGCACTAAAGTTGCACCTATTAGTTGGCAGCCTAAATTCAGCTCTTGCCACTCAGGGCAGTTACTGGCCACCACCATGACTCGGTCACCCTTCTTAACACCTTGGTCTAACAGGTAGTTGGCCGATCTATAAATCTGCTGCTGAAACTCCCCATAAGTTTGACGATAGGTCTTAATAAAAGGCTTAATGGTTGTTGCCGAACGATCGCTGATATTACCAAAATTATTTACATATTCAGTAAAATTTTTAAATTTCATTGGTCTTCCTTTTTGGCTACTGCCACCGCATAGTCACCGTGATGTGAGATAGATATTTCTAGCTCGTGATCACCGACTCGCGCAACTGGCCTTTCGTTTTTAGCAACTATCAAGATATCAGTTAACTTATTTGGGCGCTTACCCATTGCTTTAATCACAGCCTCTTTGGCGGCCCAAATACCAGCCAAATGTTCGGTGTTTTTGCTGTTTGATTCGGCGGCATTAAAACTTTTTTGCAAAAAAATATCACCGCCAAGCTTGAGCTGCTTTGCAAATTCCGGGATATACACCAAATCAATCCCAATCATGCTCTATATTCTATAACATCACTAACGTCTTAAGCTAAAGCGCTATCTTAATGCAGACCGTGCTCTTTAAAACAGCTAACGTATTTTTTATCCATAGTGATGATGTGTTTAAACAGCCAGTCTTCTAGCAAGTCAAAAAGACTATAGCCCAGCTCAAAGGGATTCTCGTCCTTCCTCGCCAAAAATTCTCCGACTTCAGCCCTTATCTTTCGGTGTTCAGCTATATGTGCTTCGGCATCGTCGTAGTGAAATTTATAAAAATAGGCTTCTTCGTTTGCAAAATGGGCGTCTGCATAAGTCACAAGTTCGTCGATAACTTTCGACACGGCATCTTTTTTGTCGGACTGCATAGCCTCAAATAGTTTATTCATAAGGCCGACGAAATGCTTGTGCTGCCTATCTATTTGCCTAACATCTACGCTAAACCTATCATCCCAATCAATATACTTCACCATTTTTCTCATAGTATATATTTTAAACCATTGCTCAAGGATTAGATATTTTTTGTCCATAAAAGATTAGGGGCCGGGCCTGTACGCCTTGGTGTTAGCAATATACTCGCACCGCTCTTTGTTGCTTGCGATTATTGCTCAAAATAACCCTTCAGCAACCTTAGTGCCTGACTCCGCGTACCGATTACGGGCATCATTAAATATTATCGTTTAATTTCTAGTGACCGTGACTCAACAAGTGCCTTAATTAACTCATCTGATGGGAATGTCCCATATTTAAACCTGATTGTTCCTTTTGCTGTTTCATGATTACCAATGAGCTTTGCTGCTGATTTGATGACTTTTGGACTAAACGGATAAACGCCAAAGTGCTCTTTATGGGCCGCGACAGCGATAGCGG
>JALOCD010000168.1 GCA_023228025.1 Prolixibacteraceae bacterium
AAGATAAAAAATTATCCGCTAACTACAAACATTTCAAAGAACAATTTTGATCAAAATATCAATAAAATCAATACCTTTAGAAGGTTTTCTTAACTAAACGACATTGATGTTTAAATCTAAATTTCTATGAAAATGCAATACCCTTTCAGGTTATTTTTCTTACTGTTAATTCTCTTCTGTTTTGGCTTTAAAACCGATCCTATCGACCAAAAGAGCCTGGCCACAAATGATAGCACAAACCATAAAATCGTTATTTATCAGGTATTTACCCGACTTTTCGGAAATGTAAATACCACCAACAAACCCTGGGGAACCATCGAAGAGAATGGGGTTGGCAAGTTTAAGGATTTCACCACGAAAGCGCTGAAAGAGATTAAAGCACTGGGAATCACGCACATTTGGTACACTGGTATCCTTCACCATGATGTCATCAGGGACTATACTGCTTTTAGTATTTCCAACGACGACCCGGATGTGGTCAAAGGGCGTGCGGGTTCACCTTATGCCGTTAAGGATTATTACAGCGTGGATCCTGATTTAGCAGTCGACCCTACCAAAAGAATGGAGGAGTTTCTGGCCCTTGTTCAACGTACTCATGACCAGGGGTTAAAGGTGATTATCGATATCGTTCCCAACCATGTAGCCCGCAATTATCACTCCATTACTAAACCGGCCGGAGTTAAAGACTTTGGAGAGACTGACGACAAAAGTGTCGTCTATGCCCGCGACAACAACTTTTACTACCTACCGGGAGAACCTTTTAAAGCGCCTGTTCTTTTGGAAAAACCTCTTGGTGGCTCACCCAATCCAATGGCAGATGGAAAATTTGATGAAAACCCAGCCAAATGGACCGGAAACGGTTCCAGACTGGCGCAACCCAAGGCAGATGACTGGTATGAAACTGTCAAAATAAATTATGGTGTAAGACCCGATGGGACAAATGATTTCGAATCGCTGCCCGCCGGCTATGACAATAAACCTACCCTTGCCCATTACGCATTTTGGCAGGGCAAATCAGTGCCGGATAGTTGGCTGAAATTCAGGGACATCTGCCTTTTCTGGCTCAAAAAAGGGGTAGATGGTTTTAGATTTGATATCGCCGAGATGGTACCGGTCGAGTTTTGGAGCTACCTGAACAGCACCATCAAAAAAGAGTATCCAAAAACCATTCTGGTAGCGGAAGTGTACAATCCATCACTCGTTCAATCATTTATTCACGCAGGGAAGATGGATTATCTCTACGACAAGGTTGCCTTTTACGATACCTTGAAAAAAATCATCCAGGGGAAAGCTCCTGCTGACAGGCTTGTCAAAGTCCAGTCAAACCTGGAAGGGGTTGAACATCACATGATGCATTTTCTGGAAAACCATGACGAACAAAGGCTTGCTAGTCCTGAATTTGCGGGCAATGCAGCCAAAGGAAAACCGGCCATGGTGGTCTCTGCCACCATCAGCACCTCTCCCACCCTGCTCTATTTCGGTCAGGAGGTTGGTGAGAAGGGCGCCGAGAATGCCGGATTCGGAAAACCGTCCCGAACTTCAATTTTCGATTACATTGGGGTTCCTGCTCACCAACGCTGGATGAATGGAGGGGCTTTCGATGGAGGCAAACTTTCGAAGGAAGAGCAGGCACTTCGTAAATTCTACAAACGGCTGCTCAATTTTACCATTACCTCACCGGGTTTGATGGGAAAATACCAGGAAATTCAGACGGTCAACAGGGACAAATCTGTCGGCTATTCTGAAAAAATAATCTCATTTGTACGCTGGAGTATTAACCAAAAACTGGTCATCGTGGCCGGATTTGATGCAGACCGGACAAATGCATTTGAACTGATCTTGCCTTCAGACATCATTCGTCAGTGGAACCTGAAAGATGGAACCTATAAACTGACTGACCATCTGAACAGTAACAATAACTTTCAGCTTCTGGTAGAGAAACAGACCGGCACAATCAAGCTAAACCTGAAACCGCTGGAGTCGGTGATTTTGGAAGTGAAGGGGAAGAAGGAGTGAGGGACTGGGGAGGACTGGGAGGACTTGGACGACGGGGATGACTAGGATGACGGATATGACTGGGATGACGGAGAGACTGGGGGACTGGGGGACTGGGGGACTAGGAGACTGGAGAGATTATACAACATCATGATTATATAAATCTTATATTTCAAAATCAATCTTAGCAGAAATACAAATGAGTGAATTTCAGTATCTTACTATTTTATTATGTTAGGTTGGTAAATTTCATATAATAAGATAATAAGATTTAATTTTGATCATGACTTCGTTTCCCTATTAAGGTTTATAAAAAAATAAGGTTTAGAAATTGTTTGAAATTAGGTACTACCGGATTTTTTTGCCATTTCTTTGTGAAACCTTTGTGTTTTAGTGTCTTTGTGGCAAGAAAAAAATAGCCACTAAGGCTCTAAGTCACTAAGATTTCACAAAGAATTACGTAAAGAATTTTATCTTAAAAAAGAAAGAATAAAATTTAAACAGTCTCAATATTATGATAAATTTTCATCTTTAAATATACCAAATCAGTAAATTATATATGAAACTAACTCTTCTTCCAATACTATTTGTAGCTTTTCACCTGAATGCACAACCCATTGCCATCAACCTTCAATGTGAACACCTGGTCAATCCGCTGGGTATCGATGTGCCAAATCCAAGATTATCATGGCAGCTAAATGATCCACGGATGGGGGCTAAACAGACAGCCTATCAAATGATTGTCGGAATTGATTCCGTTGCTGTGGCAAACGGGAAAGGAGCTATCTGGAGTACCGGTAAAATACTGTCAGACAGCGCGCTTGTAACTTATACAGGATCCAAACTGGTTCCTTTCACCAAATATTTCTGGATGGTAAAAAGTTGGGAGCAGAATGGGCAACCAACGCAGGACAGTCGTGTTGCCTCTTTCGAGACAGGCATGATGGAGGTGAGAAATTGGCATGGCGCCTGGATCACCGACTCACGGGATATTGCCTTGAAACCTGCTCCCTACTTTCGTCAGGAGATTGATGTAACGAAAAAAGTGGTCTCAGCCCGGGCTTATGTGGCAGTTGGTGGACTATTTGAACTCTATGTCAACGGACAAAAGATTGGAAACCATCGGCTCGACCCCATGTACACCCGCTTCGACCGACGGACACTCTATGTGACCCTTGATGTGACAGCTTATCTTGTTGGGGGTAAAAATACCCTCGGCGTCCTGCTGGGTAATGGGTGGTTTAATCACCAATCGAATGCCGTTTGGTACTTTGACAAGGCGCCATGGAGGGCCCGGCCAAAATTTTGCATGGATCTCCGTATTACCTACCAGGATGGCACTGTACAAACCATCTCTTCCGGAACAAGCTGGAAAACTGCTATTGGTCCTGTAATCTTCAACAGCATCTATACAGGCGAACACCAGGATGCCAATCTGGAACTGACCGGATGGAATATGAATGGGTTCGACGACTCCAAATGGGTCAATGCCAAACTGACAGCCGCTCCGTCTCAAAATATCGTATCACAGCAACTTCAACCCATCCGTGCCACTGAACAGATAAAAGCTATTTCCTTTAAAAAATTCAGCGACTCACTCTATGTATTCAATCTGGGACGAAATATTGCAGGTGTGAGCAAACTTACCGTAAAGGGCCTTCCGGGTACGAAAATAACTGTCAAACACGGTGAGCGGATATATGAAAATGGACGGGTTGATCAATCGAACATTTCGGTTCATTACCGCCCAACGGATGACAAGGACCCTTTTGGCACAGATATTTACATCCTGAAGGGTGGCGCCGAAGAGACTTTTTCTCCCCACTTCAACTACAAAGGGTTTCAATATATCGAAGTCGCCTCTGACAAACCTATGGTATTGAAACAAAGCAGCCTTTTTGGACTATTTATGCACAGTGACGTTCCTCCGGCAGGAAAAATTGAGAGTTCCAACCCAACGCTCAACAAAATATGGACAGCAGCCAACAACTCATACCTATCCAATTTATATGGCTACCCAACCGATTGCCCGCAAAGGGAGAAAAACGGTTGGACAGGAGACGGACAAATCGCCGTTGAAACAGGATTGTATAACTTTGATGGCATTACCGTCTACGAAAAATGGTTGGCCGACCACCGTGATGAACAACAGCCCAACGGTGTACTTCCGAACATCATACCTACATCCGGCTGGGGATACGACTGGGCCAATGGTCCCGACTGGACCAGCTCCCTGGCAATCATTCCCTGGAACATATACCAGTTTTACGGCGATAACAGATTGTTGAAACTTACCTACGACAACATCAAAAGATACGTCGATTACATTGACCGCATCAGTCCGGAAAATTTGACAGACTGGGGACTCGGCGACTGGATTCCGGTGAAATCTAAGGCAAGCAAAGAACTTACCTCCTCCTGTTACTATTTTGCCGATGCCGCCATTCTGGCCAAAACAGCTCGATTATTTGGCTACCAGGATGATTTCGAGAGATATTCGACACTGGCCGGGAAGATCAAAATGGCCATCAACAAGAAGTTTCTCAACATTGAAACCGGAATTTATGCCACCGGATTACAAACAGAACTGGCAGCGCCACTCTTTTGGGGAGTTGTCCCTGAAGAATCGAAACCTCTGGTTGCTGCCAATCTGGCCAAACGGATGGAGGCCGATCTTTTTCATCTTGATGTTGGCCTGTTAGGTACCAAAGCGCTGTTGAATGCCTTGAGCGAAAACGGGTATGCTGAAGTTGCCTACAAAGTTGCCGCGCAGGAGACCTTTCCTTCATGGGGATGGTGGATGGTAAACGGAGCTACCACTTTGTATGAAAACTGGCCGATTGATGCAAAGAAGGATATCTCATTGAATCACATCATGTTCGGAGAGATAAGCGCTTGGTTTTACAAGGCGTTGGGTGGCATCAGACCCGATCCTGAATGGCCAGGATTTAAAAATATCCTGCTCGAACCTCATTTTGTCAAGGGATTGGACCATTTTGAAGCTTCACACATCGGTCCCTTTGGACCAATAGTATCAAAATGGGTGAAATCGAAAGGGGCCATTGACTATTTTGTCACAGTACCGGCCAACAGTTACGCCACCCTTGTACTTCCGGTTCAAAGTATCCGTCCGACCAACCCATCTTGACCTCTTACGGCTGTTGGCGTGACTTTGGTCGAAAAAAATTGTAGTGATTAAAGCTTGAGGTTCTGGGGTAACAAGTCGCCTAATTTATTGGCTGGATATT
>JALOCD010000169.1 GCA_023228025.1 Prolixibacteraceae bacterium
TGGCACAAAAAGGCACTAACCCCACGGTTGTAGCAGACCAAATTGGTCGACCAACCTTCACTGCTACCCTTGTTGGTGCAATTGATAACCTTTTAAGTAACCACTCACCCTATGGCACATATAATGCCTCAAACGAGGGCAAACCGGTGAGCTGGGCTAATTTAACTCGTCAAGTATATGAATATGCCGGGCTGCCGAACAAAGTGACAGATATTACAACCCAGAAATATTTTGAGGGTAAAGAGTCTATCGCTCCCAGGCCCTTAAATAGTGTCTTTGATTTAGGTAAAATAGAATCTGCAGGTTTTACACCCAACAACTGGCAAGATGACTTAAGAGAATATGTAAATAAGGAGTTAAATACGTGAAAGGTATTATTTTAGCGGGCGGTTCGGGCACACGCCTTTACCCCATTACACTAGCGACTAGCAAACAGTTATTACCTATTTACGACAAGCCAACCATTTATTACCCGCTTAGCACTTTGATAAGCGCTGGCATAAATGACATCTTGATAATATCCACCAAACAAGATTTGCCTAGATACCAACAATTATTAGGTGACGGTGACCAAATCGGCTGTAAGTTTTCTTATGTATATCAAGAGTCCCCTCGCGGCTTAGCCGATGCCTTTATAGTCGGCGCCGATTTTATCGGCAACGATAAAGTAGCTATGATTCTAGGTGATAATATTTTTTACGGCAGCCAAATAGGTGAATTGTTAAAACAATATACTGACGTAGACGGTGCTGTTGGTTTTGCCTCTCTTGTTTCTGACCCAGAACGTTATGGCGTTTATGAATTTGACAAAGACATGAACGTTTTATCGATTGTAGAAAAACCCGAAAAACCAAAATCTAATTATGCAAGTTCGGGCTTATATTTTTGCGACAACCAAGTGGTAGAAATCGCTAAAAACGTTAAGCCAAGCGCCCGCGGCGAAATAGAAATCACCTCTGTACAAGATGCTTACTTGCAACAAGGCAAGTTAAAGGTCTGCTTGTTTGATAGGGGTGTGGCGTGGTTAGATACTGGGACATTCGCCAGCATGAACGAGGCCGCTCAATTTGTGCAAGTCATAGAAGATCGCCAAGGCATTAAAATCGGTTGTATAGAAGAAGCCGCCTGGCGCGAGGGATTCATAGACGATAACCAACTATTAAAACTTGCTGAAGGACTAACAAAAAGCGGCTACGGTCTTTACCTAAGTAGCTTATTGAGACGATGAAAGTTCTAGTCACAGGCGGCGCTGGATATATCGGTTCACACACTGTGAAGAAATTATGTGAGTTAGGGTTTGATGTCACCGTTTTAGACAATCTTTGCCTAGGGCATGTCGATGCTATCGACAAAAATGCGACTTTTGTACAAGCGGATTTATTAGACAAAAATGGCATACATAGAAAACTAGCTAATCAAAAATTCGACGCTGTGATTCATTTTGCTGCAAATTCTTTAGTTGGTGAAAGTGTCGAAAAACCCATGAAGTATATTGGTGACAATGTACAAATGGCGGTTAATCTTTTGGGCTGGATGCAGGAGAACAATATCAATAAATTTATCCTTTCTTCTACTGCTAATTTATTTGGCAAACCCAACAAAATTCCTATAGACGAAGACACTGAGATAATACCCGGTAGCCCATACGGCGAATCAAAATATATTATCGAACGGATGCTAGCATGTTTGGGCGGTTCCAATAAAATTACCTACACGTCACTAAGATATTTTAATGCCGCAGGCGCATATAAAGATGCAAGTATCGGTGAGGATCACAAAATAGAGACCCATCTGATACCGCTTGTTATCCAAGTCGCGCTCGGCAAAAGAGACAAAATTACAATTTTTGGTGATGACTACGAGACAAAAGATGGTACCTGCATAAGAGACTACGTACATGTTTCGGACTTAGCTACGGCACACATATTAGCCCTTAAGCACTTAGGCGATAATAATAGTAGTACTGTATACAACCTTGGTAGTGGCAATGGATATTCGGTAAAAGAGGTGGTCGATGCAGTCCAAAAGATTACAGGCAAAGCCGTTAAATACGAGGTTGGTAACCGCAGGGCTGGCGACCCTCCTATGTTGATTGCCTCTAGCAATAAGATCAAAAAAGAGCTAGGTTGGGTCCCAAAATATGACAATTTAGAAAAGATTATATCTTCTGCGTGGGAGTGGCATAAAAATAATCCCAACGGTTTTAGGCACTAGCGTTTTGGGCTTATTGCTCGTAAATTACGTACCTTCTGGGATGTTGTTTAATCTGTTAAAAGGCATGTACACCAGCAAAAATAATGGTAGAATATACTCAGTATTTATTTAATGAGTTCTGAGAGACAAAATTGAAGAAAAAAATTACTTATATATTCCCTATATACAACGAGTCAGAAAATATCGAGTTACTCTATGGGACCATGCTCAGAACCACTAAACCCCTTTTGTCTAAGTATGCCCTTGAATACTTGTTTGTTAACGATGGAAGCAAAGATGATTCATTAAAAAAACTTGTGGATATACAAAAAAAAGATAGTTCAGTTAGGGTAATAAATTTTTCAAGAAATTTTGGGCATCAAATTGCCGTCACAGCAGGGCTTGATAATGCAACTGGTGATGCGGTGATTATTATGGATGCAGATATGCAAGACCCGCCATCCGTTAGTCTAGAATTGATAAAAAAATGGGAGCAGGGCTACGAAGTTGCGTATGCACAACGCAAAACACGCAAAGACACATTGTTTAAAAAATTTACTGCAGCATTGTTTTATAGAACCTTACAAAAACTAGCCTCAATAGATATCCCTCGTGATACAGGTGATTTTCGCCTAATAGATAGAAAAGTATTGCTGGCAATTAATAGCATGCGTGAGCATGATAGGTTTTTGAGGGGCATGGTGGCGTGGGTAGGCTTTAAACAGGTTGCTGTTCAGTTTGACCGTAATGACCGTAACGCAGGCGAAACCAATTATCCTCTTAGTAAAATGATCAAGCTTGCTGTAGATGGCATATTGGGCTTTTCGACTTACCCAATTAGGCTAATATCAAAGGTTGGCTATCTTATATCCTCGCTAGCATTTTTGGGAATTATATATGCTATTGGCTACAAATATATTAATCCTTCAGGCACTGTACCGGGGTGGACTTTTATTGTTATTTCAATATTGTTCATCGGCGGGCTACAACTTGTGATGTTGGGTATTTTAGGTGGATATATAGGTAGGATATATTCGGAAGCACAAAATAGGCCTTTATATTTAATCGACCACATCTATGAAACAAAAAATTCTAAATAATAAAATTGCCAAAGAACTGTTGAGCCCCCACTTTATCAAGTACGCACTTATTGGTTTAACGGGCGTGGCCTTAGACTTTATAGTTTATTCAATATTGATAAAAGTGTTTAACGTAAACTTCTTAACTGCAAATTTTATCGCAATTTCTTTCGGAATAATCAATAACTTTGTCTTAAACACATTATTCAACTTTAAGACTAAAAATAAAATATTTGTTAGGTTTGTTAGTTTTTACGCCGTAGGCCTACTCGGTCTTTTGCTGAGCGAGATACTACTAATTATATTTGTGTTAATAATTGACAGCCCAATTATTGCAAAAGTACTTACGCTGCCAATCGTTTTAGTCTTTCAATATGGGTTCAATAAATATTTTTCGTTCTCACATGAAGGTGAGATTAACAAACGTATAAAAAGATTATTTATCCATTGGCCCTTACTCGCATTGGTGGCATTATTCACGTTTGTTACCATTTACATGGCATCGACAATACCCATGCCCAGCCTAAGCAAAACTTATCCTGCCAGCGCACCAGATGAGACTACTCATTGGAGCTTAAATGTTAAGTTTTACCTGGACAATAAGCGACTACCCGTTTCGGGCGAGGACGATTTGAGTGTATTGTCGCAATGTCGTGATAACCAGAATGGCAAGGTAAGCTGCTTATATTCCTACCAAATATATCCGCCTCATAGCTATATTATTGCCGCTATGTTCGCCAAAACCGCAGAAAAGGTTGGCTACGCTCCAGAATTAGGTGCACGCGGTGCTTCAATATTTTTTGGATTAATCAGTTTAATTTGTGCATATTTTACAGCGTTTTTGATTACAAGGTCTCGATCTCTTTCGTCTTTATTAGGGTTTACATTTATGTTTATTCCCCAAGTACTATTCACGAGCTCCTATATAAACCTAGATGCGTATTCTTTCATGTGTTCCATGCTACTTGCGCTAGGCGTTGCCTGGGTTGTGAGTTCTAAGGCAAGCATAAAATCGCTCATATGTGTCGGGGTGATATCGGGTGGACTGATACCCACGGCTAAACCAAATTATTTTCTATTATCAATATTCGCCCTGGCGCTATCCACATACTTAATCAGAGCTAAAAAAGGCTCCATTTTTAATAAAAAAGTGCTGTACCTGCTGGTATCGGCCATATTAGGATTTATATTAATATCTGCCTTTTGGTACACCAGGAACTATATTTTATATCATGATTTATTGGGCCAAGATTATGTCTTAAGCGTAATGGCTAAGTACCATGAGCTGGGATCCCCAATTCCATTTTCGATTGAAGGATTGTCGAGACTAATTAACATGCACTACTTTGACATACTCCTCAGAAGCTTTATAGCAAACTATGGAGGAATGACCTTCCCGCTTAAGGAGACAGATTACTCCATTATCCAATCAATTTGGGTGGTAGCTGGCGGATTTTTTGCATGGTGTATCTATGAAATGAAAGATAAGAAGGCCCGCATTAGTGCTATTTTGGCTTCAATAACATTCGTGTTGCTTTTTGTGGGGCTAATATTCGTGAATATTTACAACTCTATGGTTTATGACTACCAGCCTCAGGGCAGATACATGTTCCCCCTCATAGGTCCCTTGATAATTTTGTTGGCGGTTGTTTTAAGCAAAATCAAGAAAGCTAATATTGTGTTGTTTCTATTAGCGTCGGCAACCTTGTACGCATTTATTAGCGGCATGATATTGTGGATAGGTATTTATGTCATCTAAATCAAAAAAAATTGCAGTAGTAGGAGCTGGGTATACTGGTTTAGCTGCTGCGTATGAACTGGCTAAAAACGGGTACAGCGTAGACGTTTACGAAGCCTCCGATGCTCCAGGTGGCTTAGCTGGTGATTTTGATATAGAGGGCGCTTCGATAGAGTTAGCATATCACCATATATTTACGACAGATA
>JALOCD010000050.1 GCA_023228025.1 Prolixibacteraceae bacterium
ATACAATTGATCATCCACAAAACATTTAATAAAGTCCTGGCTCCACACCATACTGTACACATGAAATTGCTGGGAGAAATCGCCGGAGGTAATATTGAAGCTATTGCCCTTGGATGCGTGGGCGCCACCTGAATTTTTCCAGTGCATGGTAGCAGAGACCCTTCCCGGATAAGTCCCAACCAACTCCATGATATCCATTTCACCGCAAGCCGGCCAACCGACAGATGAAATGTTCGATCCCAACATCCACAAAGCCGGCCACATACCTTTGCTGACTGGTAATTTGGCGCGAATATCGATTCTTCCAAACTTGAAGCTCTTCTTGTTTTGGGTGGTCATTCTTGTGGATGAGTAGTTAAATCCACCTATTGCTTCTTTGCGCGCTTCGATGATGAGGTTTCCGTTTGACAGGAAACAATTTTTTTTGCTGTTGGTATAGTATTCCAGTTCATTATTTCCCCAACCGCCGCTTCCGTTCCCTATCTCCTGGGTCCAGGAATTCAAATCCAGGTTTGCACCGGAAAATTCATCACTCCAAACCAAATTATATTCCGGGTAGGTCATTGGCGCAACGTAACCGGAATTATCTGTTGGCAAATAAGTACCATCCTCCGTCAATATGGTTGCATATGCTGTAGTTGTTGCCAGCGTGCACTGTACCGGTTTACTGAGTTGAAGGGCAAATTGAACATTTGGCCTCCGTAGATTGGTTGGGTCTCCGTTGACTTGGACATCAACCGTTGCCTGAACTTTTCCTGCCGGAATTGTCAGGGTTCCCGATGCAGAAACATAATCTTTTGGTGAAACAGCGGTACCATCAACCAGTAAATAATCGACAGAAACTGCAGATGTTGATGATTTATTCAGGTTGATATAAAACTGCAGCGTGGTGCTATTTGCAGTAATTGGCTGGCTCACATTCAGTACACTAACTTCTGGCAAAACCTTTTGACCCGGATCTGGTACTGGCGCTGTATCTCCTTTTTTACTACAGGAGATAAAAATGAGGCATAAAACTGCTGCTGAAACAATTGAGAATATCTTTTGAGATATCATAAAGTTGAATTACTTCGAAATTAGAAGGAATAAAAATGGAGGAGTAGAACCTCCTCCATTTTATTCGTTTTAAAGTAGATTATCCAGATCTACTTCTGGTAAGAGGAAACTAATTAATCGGTTTCAACTTGAGGTACCAAGCATTGCCAGTCTCAGTACCTTGAGCCCTTAGATACATGTAAGTAGGAGTGATAACCAAAATTTCGTACTCACTCTGGAGTGAACCGTACCCGATAAAAGTGGTATTGCCTACAACATTAATGGCTGTCTTGGTAGAAGGCGCAGTTGCAGGAATTCCAGTTGTAGAAGGTCCGAATGTAAATACGGATGTACCACCTGAATAACTGTAACATGCTTCTCCACCGGAACCCGGAATACCAGGTAATTTCGTCAATGAGCCTGTTTTGGTGAATACCCCGTCAGGACTGCTTACCTGGAGGGTGTAGGTACCGGTAGCAGCAACCTTGGTAAAAGTAAATGTAGCGCTATAGAAACAGTTACAACATGCAACTTTCTCGTTCACACCGGCGGCCCACCATTCAGGAGTGAATGAACTATTGGACCATGGACCTACGCCAAAGTGACCTGCAACGCTCTTATCGACCACCCATGTTTTTGAAGTACCATTGGTTAAACTGGATACGATGTTCGGTGCAACGGTAAAATCACTTCTGACTGTAACGTTCTTTGTTATTGTAGAAGATGTACCACCTTTGCCATAAGCCACCGCGGTGATCGTATAAGTATTAAGACCAAGCGTGGTATACTTTTTAGTTGCCGAACCGGTTGGCAAATAGACCAAATCCAAAGGTGTATTCGCATCGTAATCCACTTTAATGGAGAGTGCGTCCTTGGCTGTTACATTGACCTTTACATCACCTGAACCATCGCCGGAAGGACTTGCTGTAGTTGCACCAACGACATCGGCAGTGATCACAATATTGGATGGAGCGGTAAGGTCTCCTAATGAATAGCTGGTATTGGTGCAACTGTAATGTATGCTAAATACCATTATTACACCCAAAAGGTATTTGAATGTTCTTCTCATATCTTTATTTTTAATTGGTTAATCTAAAATTATCAACATAAATTACAGCGCCGGCCCCATTAGCTGAATCATTGAAACGCAAAACAAGTTGGGTGAATTTCGTTCCTGCGGGAATTGCGGCTATTGTACCGTAATCAAAAACAAGCTCCTCCCATGCGCCTGAGGTTGTCAAAGGCATTTTCAATACGGCAACACCGTTTGAAGGAACACCGCCTACAGCCCATTCCAACTCTACATTCAGCTTTGCACCAACAAGTGCAGCATCTGGATTGTAAACCAATACCTTAATCTTCTTGCCAACAGCAAAATCAATATTGGTGTTCAACGGACTGTATGTTCCACTCCATCCCTGGGCACCCCTGGCGAATTTACCAACTTTTGCACTCGTATTTAATCCCGTTGCACTGGGATTTGCAACCGTTGCGAACTGTTGTCCATCTCCAAAAGTTCCAAAGAAATAGCTTACAAAGGCATTGTCAAAATCAATTGGCAATCCGAAAGGATCTGTGACAACAATGGCAGTCGTTTTCTCTGATTTGGCAGCGCCACCGCTCAAAGCGACAACCCTTACGTTGTAGTTGCCTGAGGTAGCATAGTTGTGTGAAATTTCAGCTCCGGTTGCAAGGGCAGTACCTGCCTCGTTCGCAACATCGCCAAAATATACCACATAGGATGCGGCATAATCCGCTTTGGCCTTCACTTTCAGGTTGTGAACTGATTGTGTCAGCGTGACTGCGATATTTTCAGGAGCACGGTAGGTAACCACCAAAGGATAGGTAGTGGTAGTCACATTCCCGGCGATGTCGGTCGCTGCTACTGAAACGGTATAGGATCCTTCCGGGTACACATGGGTCGTATTACCACCGGTCAATACAGTAGCGCTGGCGCTGGTGCCTGTTCCATGACCGAAGCTAACCAGGAATGAGGTGACACCCTCTCCTGTCGGAGTAATTTTGACCTTTCCTGAATTATCATTGGTTATATCAAAAATTTTATTGACATTTCCGGAAGTAGCTGTTTTTAAGAAGGATACATCTTGATCAATCCCATCTTTTAAAGTACAACTTGCCGCTGAAATAAGCATCAGCAGTGCAAAGCCATAGTTCATTGTTATTTTCTTCATGTTCGTATATATTATTAGATAGCTAATTAATTGTAACCAGGGTTTTGAACCAGTTTAGTTCCTTGTAACTCCCTGTAAGGAATTGGGAAAATTTCGTTCTTACTGGCCACAAAGCCTCTGCTTCCAAGTTTCGCAGCTGCGTCACCCCATCTAACCAGGTCAAAGAAGCGATGACCTTCGCCCGCAAGTTCCATTCTTCTTTCAGCTTTGATTGCTGCGAGTGAAACCGGAACGGAAGGAAGACCTACCCTGGCCCTTACTGCATCCAGCAATGCCTGTGCCCTTGCTCCTGTAGCGCCGAGCGCTTCTGCTTCCAGAAGATAAGTATCGGCCAAACGAATTACATAGGTGTCTTGTTTGTAGTTCAACTCAAGGGCACCTCCACCGGTACGAACATCGGCGCGTCTTGGCAAAAATTTGTTGAGGAAATAACCCGTATCCATGTATCCGGCGATGTAGTCAGCTTTTCCTGCTGCTTTAAGCGCTTTCAGATCAAAAATGGTTGCACCGAAACGAGGATCAGCTTTGATGGCATCATAGAATTCCTGTGTAAATACGTTGAAACTCCATCCTGAAGGAAGATCATCAGCCGTTGATCCTGCTGGCCTGGAATAACTTCTTGGACCAACCATGACGTTCAAGGAGTTACCCTCGTCACTGCCACTGCCCCACCATCCCCAATCGGAGTTACCGGCGCTACTGTGACTTACTTCGATAACAGATTCAGCATTGAACTTATTGCTGGTTACCCAAAGATCACTGAAATTGGGCAACAACCTGTTTCCATATTGACCGGTTCCACCCGGAGTACCGTTGACCAGAGCCAACTGGGCTGCTGCAAGGGCTGCCTTGTTGTCGTAGAGATATACTTTACCAAGAAGCGCTTGTGCTCCACCTTTGTTTAAACGGCCGCCTTCACCCGCAACTGTGATTGTGGCAGGAAGATCCGCGATGGCTTCATTCAGATCCTTTTCAATCTGGGTATATACTGCCGCAGGGGTTGCCTGGGTAACTTCATACATATTGGTAGCTGTCAATGGATCCAAAAGCAAAGGAACGTTCTTGAACATCCTGACAAGATTGAAATAGTAGAATGCCCTTAGTGCCTTTGCCTCAGCAGTAAACCTGGACTTTAAGGCGGCATCCATTGTTACACCTGTCAATTTGGACAACAAGGTGTTGGCCCTGAAAATTCCCTGGTAATGATCGCTCCAGAAACTTCCCGGCATAATCACTGCGTTAAGGGTGTAATTGGAGAAACCCTGAATACCGGCGCCATCGGTAGCGCCGCCACCTCCTGCATACTGATCATCAGAACCGGCGTTCATCATGGAGATCATGTTTTCGAAACCTCCGGAATTTTTACGCATCACATCATAAACACCAATCAGGGCAGCATATGCCTGATCTTTGTCCGCATAGTAATTCGCCGAAAGAAACTGACCTTTCGGTTGTACATCTAAATATGCCTTATCGCAGGAGCCCAATGAAAGCATGATGGCCACTGCTATGAATAAGTAATTGATTAACTTTACTTTCATATCTCTGATTTTTTAAAATTGTAATTGAACGCCAAGCATTATAGAACGTGCCTGAGGATAGACACCCTTGTCTATACCGAATACACCACCACCGATTTCAGGATCATAGCCTGTGTACTTGGTAAAGGTAATTAGGTTTTCACCGGACAGATAAAAACGAACCTTGCTTGCTCCGATTTTACCAATGAGGCTTTTGGGAAGTGAATATCCCAGTTGCAATACTTTCAGACGCAAATAATCGCCATTCTCCAGATAGAAATTAGACATGTTGCCAAAATTACCATTGGTGTCGCTGCTTGTCAGTCGTGGATAAGTATTGGATGTCCCTTCGCCGGTCCAGCGACTTAAGGCAATAGTCTGCCAGTTTGAGTTGCTGATGTCCAAACGACGTAAACCCTGGAAGATTTTGTTCCCTGCTGCTCCGGAAGCAAATGCCATAAGGTCAAACCCTTTGTAATCAAAATTCAGCGTCAAACCAAAAGTATATTTTGGAATACTGTTACCAAGGAATGTTTTATCAAGGTCCGAAATAGCTCCATTGCCGTCGGAATCAACCCATTTGAAATCACCGGGCTTTGCGTTTGGCTGAATTTTGGCGCCGGCGGCATTGGTGTATGCATCAATTTGGGCCTGGTTCTGGAAGATTCCTGCAGTTTGGTAACCGTAGAATGAGTTGTATGATTGTCCGGCCTGTGTTCTTGTTACCGGTCCCATGGACTGGAACGATGCGTCACCAGTGATGTAGTTGGCATCCGAAGCAACGTAGGTAACCTTGTTTTTCAAATAGGCTACGTTACCGTTGGCTGAGAAATTAACCTGGCCAATTTTTTTGGTATAGCCAAGTTCCACTTCAAAACCGCTGTTTTCCATGTCAGCAATATTGCCTACCGGAGAAGATGAAACACCAACATATCCCGGAATGGTAACAGGTCTCAAAATACCGGAAGTTTTCTTGTTGTAATATTCAGCTGTCAAGGTAAGTGCCTTGAAAAGTCTCGCATCAAAACCAATGTTGGTTTGCGCGGTCTGTTCCCAACGTAAATCTGGATTATCCAAGGAGGCAGGCGCATAACCTGTCGTAATCTGTCCTGAATTACCCATGGTATAGTTAAATCCACCACCAACAGTAGCCAGATAACCAAAATCACGGATGGCATCATTACCCACAACTCCATAACCACCTCTGATCTTCAATGAATTCACAATTTCATTGGCGTTCCAGAAATCCTCTTTTGATACGACCCAACCTAAAGAAAAGGATGGGAATACACCGTATTTATTGTTGGCGCCGAATCTTGAGGATCCGTCACGTCTGTAAATTCCGGTGAAAAGATATTTCTCTTTGTAGTTGTAGTTAACACGGGCAAATAAAGATGTTACCTTGTGCAGAACAAAATCTGAGGCTCCACCTACCCGGTTGGTAGCATCCGGAATATTGAAATTGTATGAGGCATCCAGGTAACTGGTAATAGGGAGATTGTACAAGGTAACACCTGAACTTCCGCCCCGGTTGTCAATGTAGGTAGCTTGACCTAACAGCACATTAACATTGTGGTCTCCAAATGTATTGGTATAATTAATGGTGTTTTCAACGTTCCAGTTGAATACAGTCGAATTGTTCTTGTAAATATTGTTTTTGAGAACAGCGTTGGTCGCGCTCAAATAGAATACGGGATTGAATCCCTGGTCGCCCCAATAAGCAAGTTTTGCACCTGCAGATGATTTAACTGTCAAATTTTTGGTGAGGGCTGCCTGAAGGTAAGCGTTTCCAACAAAGTTATCAGACCATCCAAAGTTGCCCAAACGAGTCTTAATATATGCCATTGGGTTGGTCATCTCCTGGCCTACGATCGTGGAGATCCCATAAGGGTTGCCACTGACGTCCCGTAAAACCGGGTTCACACTGTAAGGAGCTGCGTTAGAAATTGCTGGATCTGTAACCACCAAAGGAGTTGTCGGATCCAGGTTGATGGCAGAACTTAAAGGACCGCCAAACTCACTGTTCGTGTTACCGATACCAAGTTGTTTCTCATGAGTATAACCAATCGTCTCACCAAATGTGAAAATTTTGGAAATTTTGTGCGTAGAGTTTAACCTAAGATTCTTTTGATTGAAATTGGAAATATCGCTGGCCACAATACCTTGCTGGTCCTTGATACCAAAAGAAAGGTAGAAAGTGGATTTGTCATTACCACCGCTAACGCTTACTTCGTGCGAGTAACGATTGGCACTGTTGTTAAAGATAGCTTTCTGCCAATCCGTACCGACGCCCAAAGATCCAAGATTAGGGAATATAACATTACCACCACCAGCAACTGATCTTTCATTCAACAATGCGCCATACTGGGTTGCATTGAGTAGGTTCAAAATTTTAGCTGGCTGTGAAGTTCCATAGAAACCGTTGTAGCTCACGCTGATTTTACCGGCAACACCTTTTTTGGTGGTTACCATGATAACGCCGGTAGCAGCACGTGTACCATAAATTGCAGCAGAAGCGGCATCTTTCAATACCTCAATAGATTCGATATCGGACTGATTCAAATACCCAATACCACCGGCATCCACTACAACACCGTCAACTACCCACAACGGATTGTTACCTCCATCACCGAATGTAGTCACACCACGCACCCGGATAGTAGCACTGGAACCGGGTTGACCTGAGTTGGAAGCAACAGTCACACCGGAAACACGGCCCTGCAAAGCCTGGTCGATACGTCCCGGCGAAACCTTCTCAAGGTCTTTTGCCTTCACGCTCGAAATAGCGCCTGTAACAACACTTTTTTTCTGGGTACCGTAACCAACCACAACCACCTCCTCGATGGCTTCGGTTGAAGATGCAAGAACAACATTAATAGTAGTTCTGTTATTGACAGCAATCTCCTGAGATTTTAATCCTACAAAAGAGAATACAAGAGTCGCGTTTCCAGGTACCTTTAAAGAGTAAGCGCCATCGAGATTGGTAATAATCCCGGTAGTTTTTCCCTTCACGACTACAGTCGCTCCCGGAATCGGTTGTCCATCGTCAGCCGAGGTGACGACACCCTTTACCAAAAGTTCCTGTGCAGATAGCGCAAAGGAACTTAACAAAAACAAAAGAGCAAAAATCGTTTGTTTCATAAATTTTAATAAATGTTAGAATTAAATTAACCTAATTTATCCCGGAAAGTGATTCCCGGCATTCCAATTTGGTTGCAATTTTAACACTTATTAGTAACACCAAACAATTTTTCACTACATCAAAAATACAACATCAAAAAATTGTTAATACATCTCTACTACATCAAAAAAATGGCTAAATATATGATATTGAATCAACACTGCTTAATATTTTCAATTAGAATAATACATCAAAAGTGCGAATGTTAAGATAATGTATTTCATCATGACTAAAAATTGATGATAAAACTGGTCATATTGGTGTCCCTTTCGATGTCCAGTTTCTTTCGTACGCGGTAGCGACAAATTTCTACTCCACGTACCGAGATATTCATCAACGGAGCGATCTCCTTGGAGGAAATATTGAGCCGAAGGTAGGCACACAAGCGAAGTTCCTTTGGGGTCAGATTTGGATAGGAAGATTTCAGCCGGTTGAGAAAGTCTTCATGGACCTCGTCGAAAGCTGACTCAAATACCTCCCATTGTTTGTTATGGTCAAGATCCTTGTCGATCTTCACGATCAAGGTGTTTATTTTGTCATTCAGGACAAAATCATTGTTTGGCCTCTTTAGTTTCAGCAATTCATCCTTGATGTTGAGCAGAAATTTATTTTTTCTGATCAAATCCATCGTCTGATTGGCAAGCTCCTTGTCGCGGTGAATCATCTCGGCCCTTAACTTCTCATTTTTCAGGTTGATGATCTTTTTTTCATCAATCAGGGCGTTTCTGAGATATTCCTGCTCCTTTTGGCGGTAAGCCTGCAAATGTTTCAGACGTTCTTTTCGTTTTGAAATATCAATTCTCAGGTAGATCAGCCACACCACGACAAGTATCAGCAGAAGTCCCAAGAAGAAATAGATAATGTAAGCCAGCGCGGATTTATACCATGGTGGAAGGACACTAAATTCAATCTGATCGGTCAGGCTCTCAACACCAAGCAGATTCCTCGCTTTTACCATGAAAACAAAATCCCCTTCAGGTAAATTGGTAAATTCATTCATGTAAGAACTACTCCATGCGGACCAGTTATCGGTGAAACCTGCTAATTTGTAACTGTATTCAATATTTCCAGGATTATCATATATCGGGGAGGAATAGATAAACCTGAAGGCATTCCGCTTGTACGGGAAGTTGTATTCTCTTTTTTGGTTCCTGTTTTTGACAGAATAGTTGTTCCCCATATAAAAGATACTATCCTTGTACAATGCTATTGCCTTTGTAATGTAGGCAGAAAACTCCAGGTTGAGGTTCGTCTCAATGACCGGGCTATAATGGGCAAATCCCTCCTCTGTACCCAAAAAATAGTTCTCATCACCATATTCGTAAACAGACTCAAAGCCACTGATAAACTTTCCCGAAAGGATTGAAAAAGGTGCGGTGAGATGCTGGTACCGCAAATCCTCCTTGAGCCTGAACATACCGGCCCTGTTTACTGAATTGATCCATGCAATGTACCAGATATTGCCTTTCTTGTCCTCTTTCAGAAAGGAAATATCAGAAACAGGCTGAAGTAGCTGATTGAAAAAAACCGATTTTTCAAAATTGTCATTTTTTGCATTGTATTCATAGACGCCTTGTTTGGAGGTAAATACAATCCTGTTTTTAATTTTGAAAACATTGAGGTTATAATTGGTTGGCAATCCATCCTTTGTATTATAAAACCGTGAGGAGATAACAGAATCCAGTTCATTGTTCAACGTAATTTTGAAGATCCCCTTGAAACCGTGGCTCATCCAGATATCACCTTCCTCATCCTCTTCGAAAATTCGGAAAGATTCGTTAAACCCATTGATGTGCTTTATAAATTGCCAACGATTACCAGCTTTTCTGAACAGTGACAATCCGCTGTAGGTCCCTCCGATAAGAAAACCAGGATGTTTCTTCAGCTGAAGGTATTTCCATCCACCGGGTGTTTGATCGATATAGATAGCCTTCTCCTCCTCGACAACAAAGGTTCCATTGTTGTGCCCGCATAAGAGAACACCATCCAAAATTTCAAGCGACCATACCTGTCCCAGAGTACCGGGTATCAATCTTAGATTGCTGATTTGCTCACTTCCCTGCCAGTTGGTCACGAACAATCCCTGGTTCGTACCAAGGTAGAGTTTCCCATCCTTAACAATTGCGCAATAACCTGCTCCGATCCCTTCCGTACTTTGGAGGAAAGTAATTGGAGAATTGATATTGACATAATCCACACCATTATCTAGTCCAAGCCACAGATTATCAGACCTATCTGTAAAAAGGCTCAAAATGGTGTTGTTCTGTAATCCGTTTTTCTTGTGAAAATGCTGAACGATGTTACCGTGATCATCCACAATGATGACCCCATTTTGGATGGTACCAATCACATAATATTTATCCCTCATCGTGGAGGCGCAAAATATTTGATTTTTCTTTAAAAACTCGTTCACCGGACTATTCCACTCCTCCAGTTTTTTTCCATCAAAATGAAATACCCCGTTGTTTAAGGTGCAAATCATCAAATCGCCGGTACCGAATAGAGGGAGTATGGACCAAATCTGCATTCCATTCAATTTCTCACAACCATTCATTTTCGTGAGCCGTTTTCCATCGTATTCAAAAAGTCCGGCAGAAAGATCGTTGAAAAAAACGCGGTCGTTCGTTTTGAAAGCGTGGTGAAACCGCACAGGCGCCTTTAAAACAGAGATAGTTGTATCATGCGAACATACAAATGCGCAATTATAAGATTGAAACACAATTTTATTCTCAAAAGAGAAAACACTCCAAATATCATCAAAATTCTGATATTCAATGGGTATATATTTTTTAAGCGATTTGTACACCATCTTCCCGTTCGGAAGGGTCACCATCTTCCCCATTTCGTTGTAGGCGCCAACATAAATATCACCGCTTTTGTCGACGAACAGCGCCCGAACAATGGATGAGTTGGGCATTTTATAGATTTGCCACTGGTTGCCATCATATACGAGCAACCCCTCATTGTTGGCAGTATAGATAAATCCCCGTTTGTCCTGTACGATGTTCCAGTTCTGAGTACCGGCCTTGTACTCGCGCTTGAGGAAATTCCGGATAAAAGGGGTACCTATTTTTTTTATTTCACCATAAGAAGACAAGTGAAGTAATAACCCAAATATGAGCAAAATATAAAATTTCCTGACCATCAGTTTTTGTATAATTATAAATCCTCATTCAGACATCACCTCAAATTTAACCAATTAATCTGAAAAAAAATCCCGGATCTGCAAGGTGCGGAACCGGGATTTAAAATCATTTACTATCTAACTATTTCAATGGTGCATTTTTTAATGTTTCCACCAGAAAATCCCAAAATTTAGCCACTGTAGCTATGTTTACCTTCTCATCGGGAGAATGGGGGAAACGCATGGTTGGCCCAAAAGAGATCATGTCCCAATGGGGGTAGTTGGCCCCGAGAATTCCGCATTCCAGTCCTGCATGGATGGCTTTGATCTCCGGTACTTTTCCGAATTTATTTTCATAGATATTTTGCATTTGCTTGAGAATAGCAGAATCCATGTTTGGTTTCCAACCCGGATAAGCGCCATCAAAACTAACCATTCCTCCTGCCAGGGAGAAAACACTTTCCACCTGCTCACATAGATCTTCTTTGGCCGAATCGACCGAACTGCGCAACAAACATTTGACTGTAATCACACCATTTTCAGACTTCACGGTAGCAAGGTTTGTTGATGTCTCCACGAGTCCGGGCATGCTGTCGCTCATGCGGATCATCCCATTGGGACAGGCATAAACAGAATCAATCATGTCATCCTGAACCCTCTCATCAATCAGTGATTTGGGTTTGGCGCACTCTTCAGCAGTAAAACTTAAATTGGGTTCGGAAATCTTCAGTTCGGCTTTGTATATATTCTCATATTTTGCAACTGCTGCAATAAAATCAGCTATAGATTCTGTGGGCACAACAACGATCGCGTAGCACTCACGAGGGATGGCATTGCGCATACCTCCGCCATTGATCTCGGCCAGCCGGGCATCCATCTCCTGAACAGCATGTTTAAGGAAACGAACCATCAGTTTGTTGGCGTTTCCACGACCAAGGTTGATGTCCAATCCAGAATGACCGCCCTTTAATCCTTTAACTATCAATTTATAGGAAGAATATCCTTTAGGAACGATCATCTCGTCGTATTCAAATTCGATGTTCCCGTTCACACCGCCGGCACATCCGACGTATAGTTCACCTTCATCTTCCGAATCCATATTGAGCAGGATATCCCCTTTTAACCATCCGGCCTGAAGTCCGAATGCGCCTGTCATTCCTGTCTCCTCGTCACAGGTAAATAGTGCCTCAACGGGTCCGTGTACAAGCGTTTTGGAGGCTAGTACAGCCATGGCAGCGGCTACACCCATTCCGTTGTCGGCCCCAAGGGTTGTACCGCGGGCTTTCACCCATTCGCCGTCAATCCAGGCATCGATGGGATCTTTTTCAAAATCATGTTTTGTATCGTTGTTTTTCTGAGGTACCATGTCGAGATGCCCCTGCATGACAATGCCCTTTCTGTTTTCCATTCCCGGCGTCGCAGGTTTGCGGATGACAATATTGCCCACGGCGTCCTTATCGGTTACCAATCCGAGTGATTTTCCATAATTCACCATGAAATCCTGGATTTTCTCCTCGTGCTTGGAGGGACGCGGGACCTGCGTCAATTGATAAAAATTTTCCCAAACCGCCTTGGGTTCAAGGTTAATAATCTCTTTACTCATAACGATTTATGATTTTAGTAATTTATTAGAAGAGCATAACTATTTTTTGACATTGGGCAATTCCAGTCCGTACCCCTTTTTACGGTCTTCAACTTTCAACAGAAATGAAAATACAATGGCAAGGACTCCGAAACAGGCAAATATAAGCATCGGAATGGTGTAATTGTACAAAGTAACAACCCGCAACTTCCCATCAACCAATTTTTCGATGGTACCGGTCACACAATATTTGTCGAGCACAACACCAATAAGCAGAGGGACGCCCATCAAACCCCAGTTTTGTACCCAGAATGTTAAGGCATAAGCTGTCCCCAGTTTATTTTCGGGAATAATCTTGGCGATAGAAGGCCACATGGCAGAGGGAACCATCGAAAAAGCGATACCCAGTACCATTACCAAACCAATTGCTATCGGAAAGCTGTTTAACGATGGCACTGCAAACAGCAAATGCACACATACCAGCAGGATTGATCCAATTACCATGATGGTTGCCCCTTTCCCCTTTTTATCGAACAAACTGCCAAATACCGGTGTCAGCAACAAAGCGCTGAACGGTAACAAGGCAGGAATATAGCCGGCAAATGAATCGGAAATCCCAAATTTCTGGACAATCATGTTGGTGGCATATTTAATAAATGGGAAAACGGCCGAATAAAACAGTACACACAGCGCGGAGATATACCAAAAGGCTCGATTTCTGCCAATTTCGAGGATATCGGCAAATTTGAATTCTTCTTCAGCGGGCACACCTGCATCAGCCTCTTCCCTGTCGAGCTTACGATCAATAAAGGTAAAAAGGATAAACACCAATAGCCCAAGACATAGCAGAAAGAGTGAAAGGATGACCGGGGCGCTGAGTTCGCCGGTCAACTTAATCAGGGGAATGGGGGTAAACATCGCCAGGGCAGTTCCGATACGGCCGGTTGAAGTATTCAGGCCAATAGCCAAAGCCATCTCTTTTCCCCTGAACCAGCGAACAACCGCTTTATTGGCTGCAATCCCGAACATTTCACATCCCACCCCAAAAACAGCAAAGCCGAATCCGGCGACTACCGCTGATTTGGCAGATGGGGCAATGACTTGCCATGAAAAGATCGTCAACTCATACATGCCCTGTATATGCCCCGAAATAGCCCAGTACTTGATAAAGCCGCCCGTCAGCATGATGCCGATCGCCAAAATTCCGGTAAAGCGGACTCCCATTTTATCCAATATCATTCCACTGAAAACCAGCATGAGGAGAAAGACATTGAACCAGCCGTAACCACTGGTAAAGAAGCCATAGTCGGATGCCGTCCACGACAGGCCCGCCTGTAATCTTTCCTGCAAAGGGGCCATGGCGTCGGTAAGGTAATACATACACATCATGGTAAACGAAACAAGCACAAGTACCAGCCAACGGGCTGATTTCGAGTCGCGAAGCGATTTTTTAATTTGCTGCATTGTTAAAGGGTAAGCAAGTTTATAAAATGAATAATGATCGGGCTTTTCACGATGATGATCAATTGTCAGTGTGGTTGGTCCCGTTTAAAAGTCTTGCAATATAAGAGAGTTTCCGATGAAGAATTATGAGTTTTTGCATCTTTCGTAAAGCTCCTAAATGAGGAAATCGAAGCTTCAATTGGTGCCAATTTTACTTACTGCTCCCGTAGCCGGATGATATTGAATGGAATATTCACCATTTAGCAGACCGTCGGGCAATGCGGCAATGGTACCGTATTGGGCTATCGCAATTTTTGCCTGGGCCAGCACATCACTCCCGTTTAGCAGACGGACCTGCGCTAAAACAGGTATCCGATAGTAAATTCCCTTGGTAGTTCCTTCTCCTGCACCTGTTGCGTCGATCTTTTGCTTCAATTCGGCACCTGGTTCAATCTCCAGCATAATGGGCTTTCCGGAAACGTTACTTTCCGGCAAAACCCCGGCATTGGAAGAGAACCGAAAGGCAACAAGTCCTTTATTGCTTTTACCATCCGGAACGACATTAAAGGAGTGTTTGTATCTTTCGGTAATCGTTTTTCCGATAAAAAGGGAAAGGTAATTATCTATGATCCGGTCCAGTTCAGCCACCATTACCTTATAGGCTTCCCCATCAGGAGGAAGCTTGTCGTATTTGGCCGCCAGGGTCAGCGCCTTTCTCTTTCTGAGTTTCAGAATATCATAGGCTGCTTCTGCGGCTTTCTCCTCAAACGACTTGAAGTTACTTCCGGCCCTTTTTGAGGTATCCTTCTCACTCAGAAAGGAGTGCATGGAAACATCACTCCAAATATTGTCGGGAACAGCTTGCCTAAGTGGGAAAACATTGGTGACTAATTTTCTTTCGGATTGCTTTACCTCGCTATTAATACCCAGGAGAACTCCATCGTCGGTCAGACTCAGCAGTGTCGCGATGCTCCCTGTAGCCTTGTAAACGGCATTTGGGTCGGGTTCCCCGTAGGTTTCCATGCCAATGCTTATGATGGTCCAATTTTCTTCGTCATTTTGGGTTGCATTATTGATTCCCAGGTATTTCTGGGCATAGGCATAATAGGGTCCATGGATCAGCCGTTCCTGAACAACCTCAACATCAATGTGTATCCCTGTTCGGGGAAGTGAATAAACCACTCCGCCGGCAAACGCGGCCAACTCGTTGGCGGGTTTCTTTTTATCGTCTTTGGCCGATAGACTCAGATTGGAGGCAACCAGAGCGGCTACCAGCAGAAATGTGGTTATAATTCTCATATTATCAATATTACAATTAACAATTAAAACATATGCTTTGCGCCCTTTGTGTTTCCCTTTTTGACCTTTGTGGTTAAATTTAAAATATCACCACAAAGGTCAAAAAGTACACACGAAGAAGCAAAAGGTCTCATCCAGCAATAAAGTTGAATAGGACCCTCCAAATTTGCCTGTTTTTTTTGGTATCTCAAAGTTTAGCCCCATTTTAATGAAGCAAAGGCTTCGCCCAGATGATCAGCAATTTCGCAGGCAAGCAGGGATTCTTCTGAAGAGACGGCCACCCGCAAGTCCGCGGACCTGCCATGCAAGAACACTCCCAACATCGCCGCCTCTGACGGGGTATACCCCTGACAGAGCAAGCCGAGGAGGATTCCTGTTAAGACATCGCCACTACCGGCGGTTGCCATTCCCGGGTTTCCGGTACAGTTAAAGTAGACTCTCCCGTCAGGAAGCACGATTCGGGTATAGGCGCCCTTCAGGATCACTATGACGCCATAACTGGCCGTAAACTGTTCAGCGATCTGCAAACGCTCCTCTTCCGATTTCAGGACAATCCCCGACAGGCGGTCAAACTCGGCCGGATGGGGTGTCAAAATGGTATTGGGTGGAAGAAGTTTTATCCAGGATGGGTTAGCAGCCAGAATATTCAATGCGTCGGCATCGAGAACCAGGGGAACGTTTGCCTGCTCAATCAGCATTTTGACAACCTTTTGGGTTAAGGGATCCATCCCGATACCCGGACCTGCAGCAATGGCTGTGTATTTGGCAAGATCCGGGAGTTCGGTGATCATCTCTTTTCCGGAATCCAAACTGGTCATGGCTTCAGGCAAAGCAATCTGTAGAAAAATGCCTGCAGGCTCAGGAAGATGAACAGTTAGCAATCCAAGTCCCGCCCGCAATGCCCCTTTAGCGGCCAGTTGCGCGGCTCCGGTTTTGCCTGCGCTTCCGGAGAGCAACAATCCATGACCATAACTACCCTTGTGGGAAAATTTGGTTCTCTTTTTATGAAGGACGGCAACCATTTTTTGCTCCGTGAAATAGCGACTGGAGCTGGTTTCCTCCATCGCCTTTGCATTCAAGCCGAACGGAACAACTACCCAATTGCCAAAATATTGTTCATTCTCAGCGAAAAACAGGGAAAGTTTAGGGAATTCAAGGGTAAGGGTATAGTCTGCCCGAACAATGGAGCCGTTATTGTATTGGTTTTCGTCGCAAAGCAGTCCAGAGGGCAGATCAATCGAAACCACCTCCACCCCCGAATCATTTATCCACTCAATTACACGCGAGGCAAACCCTTCCAAAGGGCGGTTCAGCCCTGCGCCGTAGAGTCCGTCCAGCAGCAGATCGAAATTTGATAAATCCTGAAAACCTGAACTTTCTTCGATATCTATGACAGCAATCTCCGGAAACCCTTTCAATCTTTCCAGATTGACAATTGAAGCTTCCGAACGCTGACGACCCAATGCAGGGAGGTAAACCACCACAGAGAAGTGCAGGGTAGCCAGAATTCGGGCAACAGCCAGGGCGTCTCCTCCATTGTTCCCGGGCCCTGCAATGACTGCAATCCTGGTATTGACAGGGTAACTTGCCTGGATCCAACCTGCCAATGCAACCGAAGCCCTCTCCATCAAATCAATCTCCGAAATTGGCTCCAAAACCCTGGTTTGCCTGTCAATCAAAGAAATTTGCTCCCTGGAAAAGATTTTCATAAAACAATAATTCAAAGTTTTACCTTTCCCAAAGTTAGGTGAATTATTTGGTTTTTTTCAGGGGCGTGCGCTAAAGTGACTAAAGTGAACTAAAGTCACTTTTTCTTATATTTGTTTCATTAATCAAACTAAAACTAAAAACTTATGCTAAAAGGACATCCCAAAGGGCTTATCGTAGCCTTTTTCGCCAACATGGGCGAGCGGTTCGGCTTTTATACCATGATGGCCATACTTGTACTCTTTCTACAAGTAAAATATGGATTGACGGAACAGGAAGCCGGTAGTTACTACAGTTGGTTCTATTTTGGCATTTATGCCCTTGCATTGATTGGCGGTCTTGTCGCTGATTCGACCAATAAATACAAGCTGGTGATCTTCGGCGGCATCCTGATTATGCTCACCGGTTATATTCTTATGGCCGTACCCGGACTCTCGTTGACCATGACATTGGTTTCGCTATTTATCATCGCTTTCGGGAACGGAATGTTCAAAGGGAACCTTCAGGCAGTCGTCGGACAGCTATACGACGATCCAAAGTACAACAAGCTTCGCGATTCTGCTTTCATGGTATTCTACATGGGTATCAACGTTGGCGCCTTTTTTGCCCCTTTTGCTGCTACCGGCGTTCGCAACTGGTGGTTGGAAAAGAATGGATATTTGCATGATGGAAGCTTACCGTCGCTCTGCCACCAGTTTATCGATGGTAAAATGACTGACCCTACGCAGTTCCAGCTTCTCGCACAGAAAGCAACAATCTCGGGACAAGTGAGCGATCTTGGACAATTTGCCCATAATTATATTGATGTATTCGCCCGCGGATACAACTATGCATTTGGTATTGCTGCCGGAGCCATGGTCCTTTCGCTGCTGGTTTATGTCTTCTTTCAAAAACATCTGCCCAACAAAGAAAAATCTGTTGCGAATCAATCCGTCAAAATTGAAAATGGTCCCAAATCCCTGATTATAGCACTTCTAGCATCCGCGGCTACTTTCCTGATCATCTATTATGGTTTGAACAACCTGGATATCGCTTTGGCAGTAGGCCTTTTTGTCGCGTTTGCCACCTGGATCATCCTGATGGCCAACAGCGAAGAGAAACCACGGGTAATGGCTTTGATTATGGTTTTTATCGTTGTTATCTTCTTCTGGATGTCTTTCCATCAAAACGGATTGACCCTTACCTTCTTCGCCCGGGATTACATTGCCAAACAGGTTGGTCCGTTCACCAATCTATTCTTTAGCGCCCAATCCCTTCTGTCTGTCTTTGGCGCTGTAGCCGGCCTTTTTGTTGCCATTGGAAAAAACAAGACCAGCAAAGAGCGTCTGTTGGGAATCGCCCTTCTTGTTGTCGGCTCTGGCTTGGCCTATTATTTCATGAGCGGTTATAAAAACGAGAATGCCATCGCACCTGAAATTTTTCAATCCTTCAACCCCTTGTTTATTGTCTTCCTGACTCCATTGGTGATGAGCATTTTTGGTTGGTTGAACAAGAAAGGGATTGAGCCCTCCACTCCAAAGAAGATTGGATTTGGCATGGTCATCGCGGCTGTCGCCTTCCTGTTAATTCTGGTTGCATCACTTAGCATGGTCTCACCCCATACATTAAACGGGCAGGCTGTTCCCGACTCTTCCCGGGTTACACCTTATTGGCTGATCAATGGCTACCTTGTTTTTACAATTGCCGAACTTTTCCTCAGTCCGATGGGACTCTCATTTGTTTCCAAAGTTGCACCACCGCGATTCCAGGGTTTGATGCAAGGGGGCTGGTTGCTGGCAACTGCAGTTGGAAATAAGCTTTTGGTTGTAGGAAGCTTCTTCTGGAGCAGACTGGATCTCTGGATGTTATGGTCGATCTTTATCATCTGCTGTCTGTTGTCTGCGGCATTTATGTTCTCAATGCTGAAAAAGTTAGAGAGAGTTACAAATTAATAAGACCAAAAAATAACCACAATAGGCACATAGGACACAGTAGAATCTATTGTGAACTATGTGCCTATTGTTTTTTTGTTTGAAGGGTTTGAAAAAAAATCGGCTAGGGATCTTGATATTATTTGAATTATTTGAACTATTTGAATCCTAAAATACTTATTCTTTTTTGAAGGAGCTCCCTGTATTTGTCCTTCATTTCACTGGATAAAAAACTAATGTCAATCAGATTAAACCATGTGGGTAATTTTGCTTGAATCGTTTCCAATATTCTTTCAGTGACTTTATCAGTTAGGTTACAGCGTTCTTTTCCAAAATAGTTGACCAGCATATTCCTATTTAGATTTCTCTTCTTTCCTTTCAGGGATAATGCAATCTCTTCGATATCACCTTTCAGAACAATCGAAGAGTTGAGTAGATCATATGCCGGAGAAAGTTCCACCTTATCATTTCTAATTATTATGGAATAGTTTTTCAGGTGCATATCCTCATTTCCAATCAGAAAGCTGAAAAGTACCAGTTTAAATAGCTTCGCTTTTTCAACGGCAGGAAATGTGCAATAATGATCGATCAGATTCACCAGTCTTTCCATTGAAAAATTGTATTTGGTATCCCGGCTTAAACCGGCTAGTTGGGCAAAATCTTCCACTGCAATTTTATCTTTCTGCCCTTTCCGGTCAAAACGCCTGATAAAATAGTTCAGCGAACCATCCTTTGAATAGATTAAACCATGCAATGGCACCTCAACACCGATACTGGCAGCCAAACGCATGGTGAGGTCTTCGTTTTGCGGAAGTTCAGGAAAAATATGATGCTGTGGTTTCAGGATATATCTTCCGCCTTTATCTACAATCACAAAAAGGCCATCTTTAATATTTAAAATAGCGCTTAGTTTGGGTTGAAATCCCTGAATAGACATTTTTGCCGCCCGATGCATGGCTTCAGCCCGTAATTCTTCTGCTGTGAATTCGAGCAAAGAGAGAGACTTTAATGCCGGAGACAAAAGCTTTAATCCTTTCTCACTATAGGAGCCTTCTTCACAGGGATTGTATGTGATTGGGCAGCGATTCATGCTGTAATCTCCTTAACCGTTACATTGCCAACCAAATCATTGCCAACCGCTACAAGTTGTGAAAAGAGATCGTTACGGTCAATCTTCCCGAATTTCAGCAGACCTTCCAATTGATAACCTTCAGGAAGTAGTCCATCAAAAAAGGGAGGAAATGAATCAAATTCATAAACCTGATGGCTTAATGGCATAGTCAGGGAAACAGGGGTTCCTAAATAGCCATTGAGGTATTCGAAACGGTATTTTTCGCCAAAATCAAGTTCGCTTAGAATACCTGCCTCCAGGCCACTGACCAATATCTTAGCGGATCTCATCTGAAAGAATTTGGTTCGAGAAAGGACTTATTAGCTGAACTTTGATATTCAGAGCATTCAGAATTTTGCGCAAGGTATCCAATTGAACGGTTTCCTTGCCCTTTTCGATATCAAAAATTACAGTTTTGCCAACCCCGGCCATCTCTGCCAACTGAAGCTGACTAAGACCTGCTGCTTTGCGATGCTTTTTAAGTACTGTTGCCAACACCTTAGGTTCCAACATAAATATATTGTTATAGCGGTAAAAATACAATATCTGCCGATGATAAGCAAATCTTTTTAATAAAAATTACTGCCATAAAGGTAATTTTATAGTATTTTTGTTGAATCATTGGATAAAAATTAATAAATTACCGCCTTGGCAGTAATTATAGACGCCGAAATTAATTATCCTGAAAGAGGGAATTTGCTTTTTTAGTTCAACTCCCTTACTGCTGTACCCTTCGGCTTTACGCAGGGAGTAGCATTCACTACCCAATCGAAAATTCCTAAATTACTTCCATGGTTGTAATACCTGTTCCAGTACCCCTTTCCCCTGCACATAGGAGAGAAAGATTCCATAATTGGTAATGGGGATGTTCAACTTTTCGAGGTCGCGCAAACGGGTTGCCATTCGTTGGGGGGTGATCATGCAACCGCCGCAATGAATGACCAGCTTGATCGTTTTTAGCTCCTCCGGCTCAGGCCACTCCCGTCCAAAAAGGTGAATGACCTTTACCTCCGGAAATTTTTTGGCGATCAGGTTGGGTATCTGGACGGTTCCGATGTCCTCCTTGATCCTGGAATGGTTGCAGGCTTCTGCGATCAGAATTGAATCTCCTGAATTCAGGTTGTCAACTGTACGGACAGCATTGGCAAAATTGCTCAGCTTTCCCCTGCTCATGTAGTTGATCATCATGATTGAAAAAGTGGTCAGGCCTATATCTGAAGGCGTCCAATCTTTCATGATATCCATGGCTTGCGAATCGGTGATGATCACTTTTGGCCTTCGGACAAAACTACCGAGGAAGCTCTCCCAACGGGCTTTCTCACCAATATCATTCGCCCTTGCCTTAACCAGGTTCATCCGGTAGGAGACCGGATAGCCCCAATGTCGGGTGATGTACTCTTCGGCCATGGCCTGCGGCCTGAGATACCTCCCCGGTGGGGTTTCTTCATCCATCGGAATGTTCAGGACATAGAATTCATCCGCAACAACAAAGGGCAACAGTTTCGTTGGATTATTTTTTGGAATATAGTTTTGAAGCAGAAATGCCAGGAGGGAAGGCCGGTTATCTGGCGTCAACGCAGAAAGCGCGATCTCATGGAAACTTTTCAAATCAGGCAGTTGATCTTTCAATCCACCAATTTTCCGCGCATCCTCCTCTTTGAACAGGTTGTAAACGATCAATACTTGTTTGCCCTCGGTATGGGCCAAGTCCAGTAGAACTTTCCCGGTAGGAAAACCAGGAGAGGATGGATTTATCACAAGCAAAACCAAGTCGCACTCCTTCAGTGCTGCGGTAACTTTTTTCCGCTTTTTCTCACCCAAAACATCTGACTCATCGTACCCGGCCGTGTCCATCAATTTGACGGGGCCGATGCCATGTAGTTCCATCAGCGTTACCCTGGTATCGGCCGTGGTGCCGGGAGTGGCATCGACAATGGAACTCTCCTGCTGGGAGATAAGGTTCATCAGGGAACTTTTCCCCGCGTTCATGGCGCCAAATATTCCGATGATATCCCTTTCTGTCATGATTGTGGTACAAAATGTAGCTCCATTGCTACACCGAGGTTTCAAAAATAACGATATCTAAGGAATGATTTCAGGAAAATCAACATTTTCATCCGTAAATAATTTGTTCTTTTATTGCCGGATAAAACTCGCATAGATCAACATACAGACTATCATAATTTATGGGCGGTCTATGCTCGTTTCAATCTTTTCTTTTTTAGCTTTGTGAAACCAAAATGTTTCCATGAAGAGAATCGCTGTATTCCCGGGTTCATTTGATCCCTTTACGATCGGCCACGAATCCATCATACGCAGGGCGTTGCCAATGTTTGATGAGATCATCATCATGATTGGCTACAATTCGAACAAAAGGACCTATTATCCCTTGTCGAAACGCAAGGACTGGATCAAACAGGTTTTTCAGGATGAGCCAAAGATTAAGGTGGGCAAATACGAAGGGCTTACCGTCGACTATTGCCGGAAGGTGCATGCCCAGTACATCCTCAGGGGACTCCGTACAGCTGCCGACTTTGAGTACGAGCGGGCCATCGGTCAGATCAACAAGAAGATGTATGAGGATATAGAAACGGTATTTTTGCTTACGATGCCCGAACATACCGCCATTTCATCCACCATTGTCAGGGATATTCTCCGCCACCGGGGGGATGCTTCCCAGTTCCTTCCCGCCTGTTTCAACATCGAGGAATTTTACGAAGAACCGGAAGAATCCTGATCATGCTTCGTCTCCTGCTGCTCCTGATTTCCACGCTTTACTTCGGATCCCTATTCGGTCAGATGGTCTCCATCCATGGTCAGGCGAATGATTATGCAGGGAAAGAGCTCATTTTCTATACCTACCGGGAACCGGTTTCGCACCAGCTGCACCAACTGGCCAAAACTACCGTTGAAAAGGACGGAACTTTTGCCCTTGAATTATCTGTTGCCCATTCTACCGAAATATATACTGATCTGGAAAAATACAGGGGATCACTTGTGGTTGAACCTGGCCGTTCCTATCAGATTTCATTGCCTCCCTATTCCCCCCGCACCGCGCAGGAGGCGGCCAGTCCCTATTTCGAACCTGCACTTTATTGGTTGGGCATTGAAGGGGCCAAAGCATCAGACCTCAACATCCTGGTAAGGGCTTTCCTGACTGATTACAACCGGGAAATTGAGTTACACACAGTAGATCTCTATCAAAAAAAATCTCAGGATACGCTGAAAGCCATCTTTTCCCGACTGGAAAATCGCTACCCTTCCGGGAAATTTGACTATCTGAATTCACTGAAAAAATATAGTTATGGCGAAATAGAGCTTGCTGTCGACCGACAAAACAAGGAGCAAATCGCAAAAAAATACTTTGCATCAACAGTGATTGCCTTAGACCATCCGGCTTTTCACCATTTTTTTAACGCGATTTTTTCTGATTATCTAAAAAATAAATCTCAGGACATCCGGCAAATAGAGTTTCTTAAAAAGGCTTTACAGGGAAACTTCGAGGGATTTGTCGCGCAACTATCGGGTGCCGGATACCGGAAAGAGGTCGCTGAACTTATTGCCGTTAAAAGTTTTTATGACGGTTATTTTTCAGGTAAATTCGACAAACCATCGATGCTAAAAGGATTGAATGAAGCCGCGACGCTTTCGACTTTCGAACCGCTAAAAGCCGTCATGCCGGGGATTTTGTCGAAAATTACTTCGCTGCAGGAGGGAAGTATTGCTCCTGAATTAATGCTGAGAAGCCAGACAGAACACTCCTTCAAGCTCCGTGCCAACGGAAAGTTTCTCTACCTGGCTTTCTTCAGGAGCGACAGCAAGGAGAGCCGTGCGGAATTGGATTCTTTGGTTAGTATGAACAAAAAGATAAGCGGGATCCTCACCATTGTACCGGTATCGCTCGACAAGAATATGGATGACGCGGTGAAACTGTGGAGCGCAAAAAAATACCCATGGGAACTGATTGCTCCGGTTCATCCCGACCAGGCCATTTCGGATTATCGGATCAAGGTTGTCCCAACCTTTTATTTGATCTCCCCCGATCAGAAACTGCTTCTCTCACCAGCCTTGTCGCCTACCCACAATTTTGAAGCGCTTTTTCTGAAGGTTTACCGGGAAAATAGATTCATGCAACAACGGACCAAATAATAGACTTTGCACCCTTTGTGTCATCCTTTGAGTCCTTCGTGGTAAAAATTATTTCAACACAAAGGTCACCAAGGATAACACAAAGGACTCTAAGTAATTGACAGAATCTTACTTATCGTTATACTTAACAACAGGAAATTCAGTAATCCTGAGTGTGGTGCAACCGTAAGGAATGAGCGTGATTTCAATCGGCGGATCGGATTTCAATTGGTCCTGCTCACTGTAGGGTAAAGGGCCGCTTGATCCGTTGTAAATTGTCCAAAATGGAATGACGACACCTTTGGTTTTGATTTCGATCGGGGCATTTTCCTGGTTCCAGGGATAGCTATCTTTGGAAACTGCACGATTAACAACCTCAAACCCCATACCCGGATTGGCGATGGCGGTAGTGAGCAATCCGTAATTCCATGGTGTGGTGGGAAGTACTTCGTAATAAAAAGGTCCATATTTATCCGTGTTCACCACTTTCTTCCACTCCTCCCCTATTTTGAGCGCATAGACCAGCGGACCGCGTTCCACAACTGCCGAATTCTCGTACCACCGGCTTACCTCAACCTGCATGGGCAACGACAATACCACCTCATCCCCATCGGACCAATCGCGGGTGATCTCAGCAATACTGTTTCCAACAGGCTCGCCCCACAGTTGACCATTGATCCGGATCGTTGATGTTTTGCACCAGGAAGGAATTCTCAGATGAAAGGAAAAGTTGGATTTTTTTTCAATTTTTATGCCGAAACGGATGGATTCCTCAAATGGATAGTTGGTGGATTCGGTGATCTCAACGTTGATACCTTTGCCAACTTTGGCCTTCACTTTGGAGGGGGCATAGACCAGCGCCGCAATGCCAGTGTCCGCAGAAGCATACCAAAGGTTTTGGGTGAATTTCGGCCAACCCTGGTGCATGTTGGAGGTGCAGCATGGATAACCCGTCAGCGGACCGAAGAGCTGTCCTGTACCTTCGTAAGCCGTATTGAAATTTCTTGGGTGATGGCTTACCAACACCTGGTTGGTCTGCTGATAATATTGCCGGCTGTCGTAATTGTCGGTGGCCTGGGTGGGCAAAGCATTAAATGCTACACATTCCAGATGATCGGCAAAAGCCACCTCGCCCGTAACCGGAAGTATGCTCTCCATCGAAAACATCATCTCGACGGCGGAGCAGAACTCCGATCCCTGGGTAGGATTGTTGCCATGTAGCATCTCGTCCCCACCATAGAGCCCATCCGGAAAACCATGGAAGGCCTTGAGATCGGCCAGTCCCGCTTTTACGGCCTCCACATACTTTTTGTCCTTTGTTTGCTGATAATAGATGCCGGGCTCTTTCATTCCCTGGGCAACATTGACACAGTGAAAACTCCACTGGTTACGTAGTTGTCCGGTCAGAAAGGCATCCGTCCAGTTGACCGTTTGTTTGTGTATCAACGCTCCCAATTCCAGCAGGAATTTTTCACCGGTCAGGTCGTAGAGCCAGTAGACCACAGCCAGGTTGTCCCCGCCGCGGTCTGCGCCCCAGTGGGTCCAATGGTTCAGAGGAGCTTTGGGCAGCTCTTTTAGCTGGTATTTGAAGTAATTTAGCATCAAATGGATCACCCGTTCATCCTGTGTTGCAGAATAGTATTGCTGCAAAAACTTCAGCACCACCATCTTGGGCCACCAGTCTTTGGCATTGTTGCGCTGCAATCCTGGTTCATTTGCATGGTCTACCGAGGGTCCAAAATAGCCATCCGGCTGCTGACTGTTCAGCGCCCATTCGACCCATGGTTTCACTTTGGCAATCAGAGCATCGTCCTTTAAAATATAGGCCAGCGGCAGCAGTCCGTCGATCCAGTAGGGTCCTCTCTCCCACACATCGCCATCCCCGCCCAACCATCCGTTGCGTTTGCCCATCACCTTTTCATAAATCTCATCGAGATGGCCGGTCATGCCATTTTTCTGGCGCAACAGTTGGTCTTTTAGCCACCCTTCCGGGGAAATTGCACCAAGAGGAAGTTCAATGAATGGTTTTTGGATTAGTGGAGGACGGTTGTTTAGGTAATTGGAGGGATTAGCGCTTTGTTGGGCAGAAGCCATCAATGTACAAAAGAGAAAAATGAATATAAGCCTAAATCTAGAAGAGTTTTTCATCTGTATATCTTATCAATATTGTTTCTATCGTATTATTTCGCTATAAATTAATTAATTACATCTTAGTGAAACCTTAGTGCCTTTGTGGCGATAAAAACTTACCACTAAGGCTCTAAGACACTAAGGTGTTCACAAAGAATAATGCATTAAATTTTAGTTTTACTTTTTGCACTTGGATCACCCTTCGATATTGCTCAAGGAGTAATTTCTATTCATTTATTCTAATCCCTTGACCCCTCGACAAGCTCGGGGACCGGCGTATCGACATGATACACTTGTCACTTCGACAGGCTCAGTGAAGGGCCGCTCAAGATTTGATTCCTATTCTGAATCCCATATTCTCATTTTCTCAGCGCTCAGTTCTCAACTTTCCACTTTCTACTATCCACTTTCAACTTTCCACTCTCAACTATCCAATTTCCACTTTCCACTTTCCACTTTCAGTTACAAATCCTTTACGCATCTGAACCCCACCGTTGCATTCCTTTCAAAGCCCTCCGATACCCGCAGCAAAAATTGTCTGTAATGCAATTCCCTCGGACCGCCCTGAACATACCACCAGCTTGAGGAGGGGTTGAAATAACTTCCGCCCTTCATGAGGATGTAACGGTAACTTCCATTGATATAAAGGTCGTTGGTAAGTTGCCAGACGCATCCGACCAGATCCTGAAGGCCATAGGGATTTGCTCCTTTGGGATAACTGCCGACCGGGTAGAGCGAACCATCGCCTGTTTGGCATCTGCCTTTTTCAATTCCCTGGATTTTAAAGACTGTCAAGGTATTGGTCACTGCCTCTTCGGCACGGCGAATCTGCTGTTTCTGCTTCCAGGGCCATTCGTTGCAGGCGGCAGTCTGCGCAGCGTATTGCCACTCCAATTCTGTTGGTAGGCGTTTCCCTGCCCATTTGGCATAAGCTTTGGCATCTTCGTACGAAACATAGACAACAGGATACTGCTCCTGACCTACCGGGAAACTCCTTTTTATCCAATTCTTCAGAAAATTAGCGCTGTCGGCTGGTTGGTAACCAGTATTGTCCAGAAATTGTTTGAACTGACTGTTCGTAATCGGGAATTTATCCATCAAGAAAGGTGGCATATCGAAGATTTTCCCCTCATTTTCTTTGGGATAAGGAATAAATTCATCGCCATTGGTGACATGAAACTTAAATTTCCCGGCAGGAATTTTCACCATCCCGGTCGGGGCCTTCACGGCAACCTCCGTTTTTTCCGGACGACTGATCAATCGCGGCGTTCCCGGTAGGATCGAAACAATTTTTTCGTCGAGTAACTGATCTTTTTCAAATAGCTGAACAACAAACCTCCCTTCGAACCTCCCAAAATGATCCGTTAGCCAGATGGTTTGATCTTTGGCTTTCAGCGTCAGCGGAGACTTTTGATAGTCGGGCTCACCCGCCCAGATTCTGAGGGAATCACCTTTCGCAACGTGGATTGAAAGTTCATCACCTGCAAGCGTTGCCGTGATCAATTCAGGAAGCTGCGCGATGCAATCCACTGCCCCTTCGTTGTTGGTGCCTAGCCAGCTTTGGTTGAATGCATCCGTTTCTGCACCGATCAACCATTTCGTACCACTTTTGATTGGTTGACTTTCCTCGTGATGCCAAAGATCAACAAAGTGCATTCCCGGTAGGGGCGTAATTTCAAACAGGTCGCCTTTGTATCCTTGCGGAATCAGGCTAAAAATGGTGTAGAGTGTTTTGGTGGCAGTTTGCCAACAGTTCACAAATATTTGGTCGGTGGTTGTCGATAAAAGCGGTGTGATTGCCCTGCTTGTGAAATTTTCCGAATTCTCCCGCTGGATTCGGGCAATTTTTCCAAGAAACCGGTATTGCGCTTCTGCCCATTCGGGGATTCCGGGGGCGAAAATATTCAGCTCTGTGCCATATCCGTTGAAGAAAGAGAGACAGAACTCCCGCCGGATCGGCTCCTTGTAAATTTCGGCCACCCTGAAGATGGCGAATTCAGGTTTGATGATTTTGTTCAGGTTAAGCATCGGGCAATAATAAAGCGCATTGTGAACCCGTCCCGCCACGATACCCTGCATATCTTTGGGTACGGCCATCCCTTCCGAGTACATGATCACCCCCTTGCGAACGGAATCGGCAGCCTGTTGAAGCGCCATGCTGGAGGCACCCCGGGTATCCAGGACCACCCCGTCGGCATGTGTAGCAGCGATGAGTTCTGCCATTCCTCCCGTATGGTTTTCACTTCGGGTACTCTCATCCCACGGATTGTAGCAAATAAAGAGATGCGAACCTAATTTGATCAGCTTTTCAGCCTCCAGCTTCAGTTGACCGGTTCCTCCCGGTAGGTCCCGAAAAAGATCCCACTGATTGCGATGGTCAACGCCAAGAGTCGGCCAGGTTGGCCAGATGCCAATAAAATCGTCGCCCCCGTAGAGCGTTTTACCTCTTTTCACAAACTCTTCCAGGTGAAATTTCCGATCGGTATCATCGTAGAAGATTCCATTCCAGGCCATGATCAAATGGGAAACATAGGCATGGCGAATCCACCTGAGATCCTCTCTTTCCAGCATTTGGCTGTCAAATTTGCCCGGCTCCACATCGTAAAGCATGCGCTCCTGAAACATTAACCGAAGCCCCTCCTGCCAGTTTCCTTTGTGAAAATCCGCATAAAAATTGTACTGCACCAAACCGCCCGGGGCGATTTCCGTCTCAAAACGATGCCGAACCGCCTTTACCATGTTTTCGCGGCTTCTTCGGGTGATTGCGGATAGTTGCAAGGTGTCATTCACGGTGATATCGGAGAATCCGGTTTCCCATGCGTTATCGGGCAAAATGCAATTAACAGGTTCAAATCCAGGCCTTAAGAGGTAACTTCTCGACAGCGGATGATCCCCTTTGCCGGTCAGGCACACCTTATCGTCAGTGAAGCCAAACGGCACTACATTGGTAAGCCAAATTGTATCCTGAGAAATATTTTTAAAAGTAAGAACAGCCTTGTATCCTGGATGATACCCATCTTCAGGCTTCACGGAAAGCTCAATTTTCGATGGGTTGTTTACAGCAGCGGAACTAGTAAAAAACTCTTTGTGCAGCAAATCGTTTTTCTTACAAACCTCATATGAAACCAAAGGAATGGATTGTTTGAGCAGCAAATTTGTCGATGCATTGGCAACAAATCCGTTTAATTCATTTGAAGCTGACAGATCAATTTTTTTGAGACTCTGCCCTGCAACCGTCAAGATTGTCAGGAGCAATCCGGAAATAAGGATATACTTGTACATTTTTTTCATCATTTCTTTGTAAAGCTAAGCATGATGCTTCAATTTCCAACTTCGTGCCCTTTGTGCAACCCTTCGGGTACTTAGTGGTAAAAATTATTTAAACACAAAGGTCAGTAGAGTAGAGCGGGGAAGGTAAAATAACCTTCCCTACCCCCTCGTCAAACCGTACGTGCGGTTTTCCCGCATACGGCTTTCCTATAAAGTTCTTCTCAAGCATTTACAAGTGAGCTAAAGATTTAGCATATTTTGAGGGGTCGATCAATCCAAATTTGGTGACCAAAACCTCAAAGGCTTTTTGTCCGTAAAGCCTGCATTTTCTTTGGCTCTTGCGATTGTAGTACCTGGTAAGACTGTTGTACAGGTAAAAACTAAGTCTTCGTTTGCTCATTGCAGGATAACTAACTCCTTTTATTTCGAAGTAGTTCAGCCATCCCCGCAAAATCGAATTTAGCCCTGTCGCGACATCCTTTGCTTTGTAGTGACCGTGTGTTTTAAGGTAATCCCCTACTTTTCCACGGACTTTCTTCTCCGATTTCTGACTTGGCATAATGTTCCAGTATTTGTTACTTCTGCCTTTGATGTCATTGTCGTACCTGATGGTAAATCCCAGAAAATTAAAGCCCTCATTCCTTGCATTTATCTGACGGGTTTTTGTCTCATTGAGCATTAATCCCATTCGGCTTAGCAAGCTTTTGAGCTTTTCAACTATTTCTGTTGGCAAGGTTCTTCCCATTAACACAAAATCATCTGCATAACGTACTATCTCTATGCCTAATTTCCCAAACAGACTACTTGCACTGTTGACGATCCTGTCTATCAGGTGCAGGTAAACATTGGCAAGCAAAGGGGAGATGACCCCTCCCTGTGGTGTTCCCATGCCACCTTTACCACTCTTGTATTGACCATCCTCATAGATCGGAGCTTTCAACCATTTGTTGATCAGCTTTAATATCCTTGGATCAGTCACCCGTTGCTTCAATACAATTTGAAGCTTGTCGTGTGGTATGGTATCAAAGTACTTACTCAGGTCTGCATCATAAACCTCTGTCTTACCTTGTTGCAAGTTCTCTTTTATGGTTGTTATCGCATCCTTTGCACTGCGCTCGGGACGAAAACCATAAGAACTATCCTCGAAGTCTGCCTCAAAAATTGGCTCCAATATCATCTTACATACTGTCTGTGCTATGCGATCCTTCACGGTGGGTATCCCCAACGGGCGCTCTCCTCCGTCCTCTTTCTCTATCATAACACGTTTTACCGCCTGTGGCTGATAGGTCTGCCTGCGCAGATCCTCTCCAAGTTCGGTAAGATATGCCGTTACCCCGTATTGCTCTACATCGGCAATGGTCATCTTGTCAACGCCCGGACTTCCGTCATTGCTCTTGACTTGTTCCCATGCCTGTCGTAGCATATACGGTATGAACATCTTGTCATACAGTACGTAAAACTTATACTCCCGCTCTTGCTTGGCTTTTTGATATAGTTTCTCTTGCAATGTCAATACTCGTTCCGCATCCGGTATTTCGCCTCGCCGTCTTTTGAACAACTCACCTTGTACCTCTGCTTTTGCTCTTTCCTGATACATAACTATCAATTCTGTCCGTTTAACACGCTTTGAAACTTCGTTTATAGTAATGCCCCTTCGCTCCTGCCGCTTTTACCTTTTCGGCGATCTTCACTACTACGGGCATATCCGACTCCCTCATCAACAGGTGAACATCCCC
>JALOCD010000170.1 GCA_023228025.1 Prolixibacteraceae bacterium
CCGGCAATAGATTGATAGCCAGCGCTGTCCAGGTGGCACCACTGCTAGACGAAGGCTTAAATGTAACCGTAACCTCTCTGTTAGTTAAACCGCCGACCGAATCATATAAGTCTGCCCCGGGCTGTTTTACGGTTTTTTCTGTCGCTTTAGAATCACCTTTTTTTGTGACGGTTATTGTGTCACCGTTAATTTCTAGTTTAGAAATTTCGCCCTTATTGGCACTATTTATAACTGAGTTGTATGACCGCTCCGTAAGTTTTGAGGGTTGTTTGTAGCTAATTAGAAAAACTGCCGCAATTATACCTACAATAACCAAAAAACCAATGTTCTTAATCCACTTGCGTTTTTGTCCCTGATTTTTGCCTATCGGTAATTTGTTGTCCATAAGATGTAATTATACGGTTTTTTTGGCCAATTGCCTATCGACATTTAAATCTGGCCGAACGTTTTGTCAGGTAAATATCTATACCAACAGCCTGTAAAACTTTGCCATGTGGTAAAGTTTTTATTTGGACAGTTAAGCGCTCAATGGTTTTTTTATCAAAATCCTGCAATTTGAGACTATATAAAACCGCCAGTAATACCTCTTTTGATACTTCGTGTGGCAGCATGATAAACCAACTGCGATTTAGCACTGGCTGATTTTTATGCAGACCGCGATGTAAAATATTTTGAATTTCTGTGTCTAATTTTTGATTTATTTTATAGGCATTGTTCAAAAGCTTTAGCCATTCTTGTCGCTGTTTGTCGGCCATTCTAGCGACCACCTTTGCCCTTAAATGGTTGCGCAAGATAGTCATATCTAGATTGGTGCTGTCTTCGTTCCACTCTAAATTATTGGTTTTGGCATACTCAATTAGCTGTTTTTTAGGATAGGCCAGCAAGGGACGCAAAATTGAGTTTGTACTTTTTAGCGAGCTTAGGCCCCGTCGCCCGGTACCTCTTAAAATATTTATCATGCTGGTTTCAATTAAATCATCCTGATGATGAGCGGTCATTAGCGCGTCGGCGCTGTATTTTTGCTTAACTTTATTTAAGAATTCATAGCGTCTATCGCGGGCGTCAGCCTCGTTTGTTTCTGCGCCTAAATTTGCACTGTCTGATTCGTAAGTTAACCCATACTTTTTTGCTAGTGAGTTTACAAGCTCGGCATCTTTTGTAGAATCATGACGAATCCCATGGTCAAAATGAGCGACTACATATTCGTGCTGCTCGGTCATATTTTTTGCAAGCAAATCTAATAGCACCACCGAATCAACGCCACCAGAAACTGCCACGACGTACTTACCACTTGGAATAACTACATTTAAGTCCATAACTTAAGCCTAATAATATCAGCTACACAAATCATTGACACATGGTTCTTGCGCAGTGGGTTAATTGTCGCTGATAATTTGACGAAGGGCTAACCTGGCTATTCCTCGTCTTGGCCAAATACACGAGGTTTTAGCATGACAATTCTTAAACATATAGCGAAGATATATAAGCAAACGGGCATTAGCACCAAAGAGATTATTAGCCATAGCCAAGATACTGGTTCTTTTATGGATGTTACAGAGGTAAGCACCAGCCCCACCAGCCAAGGATTAAGTACTTTTATAAATAAACTCAGGCAAAGGACAAATCCAAAAAGCCCCGCCAGCCTAACTACGATTTTAGTCAAAAAAGCTATCACTTCATGGCGTCTACCTGAGGGTGATTTATAATAATGCAACAAATCGACTTCATCATCTGTACTTTTTATCAGTGCGATTAACACAGAGGCTACTATAAACACCATACAGCCTACCAATAGCCATACAGTAAAATCGATTATTTTAGGGTTAACACGATCAAAAGTGTTACTTAGCCAATGGCTAACGGCACCAGTCTGGTCGCTAGATTTTGCAACAAAGACCACGAGATCACCCCGTAGCAAATCAAAAAAGTTTTTGGCATTTTCTAAACCCAAAACCAGTGCCCCGAAGATGAAAAACAGCAAGGTCTCTAGCGGCTCGGGTATTACCAGCTTTTTAAGTTCGTCCATAGTATGTAGTATAACTAATATTTTTGGTTAGATAGCTTTTTTGATTTATTGAATGGTGTTTGGGCTAACAGTGCTACCCGAATTACCAGTGTGTTCTAATATCGCCGTAGCCTCCCTCGTTTGGTGTCAGAATAGCTGTTTGCACCCCCATTGGCTAGCAAAGACTGACGAGTCGTAGATGATGATTATTGGGATGGTGACATGTCTACTGAGTTTGGAGAAGAAATGTTATTAGAGCCATTGACTATTATGCTCCCACCCCTGACTATATTATTAATTATCGTATTATAGTTACCGTCAACTGATATTACTTCTGCCTGTGGACCTGTTGATATAACAGTGTTCCCTGTAATGGTGTTGTAGTCTCCCTCCAAAGCAACGTATGGTATCCAATTGTGAGCAATACCAGTGTCGTAAGTTATGCTCCTAGAATCTACTATATTATTAGTGAATTGATTATGCCCAGGAGCATTGGCGGCAAGTGCCATGTCACGACCTCTGTAAAATGTGTTGTTGTCTACCACCACATAACCCGAACCTTTTTCTACCGTAATATCGTCTGGCCATTTTGGATTAGATCCATACCCATTCCCCTTAAAAACGTTCCCGGTTACATGGCTATAACCAGAAACAGGAATAGAACTGTCAGATGAAAGGGTGGCGCCAGAGTAGTCTATTGAGGCGGATTCTGATGGTTCGAACGTATTATCTTCAAAATTTACCTCTCGGGTTCCCTGTACTCGATTGGAGTCAGTATAGGAGTCATATATTTCGACATTAAATCTAGGGGATATATTATTTACTCCGTTTGACACACCAAATCTACTATTTTTAAATAATACATTTGATACAAGAGGTTCACCTGCTTTGACGCCACTAGAAATAAATATGTTATCTAGGTGTAGTGATTTAGTCGCGTTTTCTGTTCCCGAGTTTCTTTCAATATCACAATTATCAAATGTGATGTTACTCGCATCACCACCGACGCCAATTGTTATCACGTGGGCATTATAGTATGGCCAATTACCACTGAAGGCACCACCGCCACCGGTAAAACGTACATTATTGATTAGTATATCGCTGACACCGCCCAAATACGTAGAGTATCCGTATTTTCCAATTTTGACTTGGCTAATTGTATTGCCGTTACCGACGCTGATTGGCCCACTCAGCCATGAGGAATTGCCACTACCAGTTATGTTAATGTTGCTAGGTAGGCTCAAACGACTATTTATTAAATATGTACCCGCTGGCACCCACGCTGTCTTGCCTTGGGCTACGGCTGCGTTGAAAGCTGCTAATAAGCTTGCCGTATCATCAGTTGACCCATTGCCGGTTGCTCCATAGTCTTTAACATTTATCGAATTAGCTGGTTGACCGGTTGGTGTTGGTGTTGGTGTAGGAGTAGCTGTTTGTCCCCATTGGCTAGCAAGAGCTGATAGGTCGTAGATGTTAACTATGGTGTCACTATTAGCGTCTCCCTGGGTGTGGGTAGCACTAGTCTTGCCCCAATTGGTAGCCAGTATAGATAAATCGTAGATATTGACAGTGTTATCACTGTTAAAGTCGGCAGTAATATCGGGGGCAGCGTGGCTAAAGAGCATGAAGTAGGCACCTATGGTGGCAAAGATAGCAGTTGGGATTATTAGAAGTAAGTGTTTATTAAAGTGCAGCTTTGATAGGAAGTGGTTGATACGCATAGCCCAGTCCTGATTTTCTATTTACACTATTTTATTAAGCTTGTTCTTATTATATATAAAAACTGCATGAAGAATGGAGCCTATTTGTGAGTATAAATGTAGTGAACAATGTGGCTTTATTTGAAAGCCAATTTTACACAGAGCGACGAAATGGTATAAAAAAGTTACGGGTAGTTACTAATAATTTAGAGTTGGGATCGGTGGTGGGCTTATGGCTGGCGTAATAGACGGACTGTAGTATCCGTTACTTAAATCACTCAGCGTAGACCCATCTCTTAAATCAGTGCATAAATGATTGTCGCTATAGAATTGATATTTGTAATAAAACTTGTTGCCTTGCATGGTCATCGTTGAGCCATTGTATAGATAAATCGCGCAGTTAGTAGTCGGGTTATTTTTGTTCCAGAAAGTATTATTATTAAACTGATTATTGGTTGACGCTATGCCGTCAGAATTATCTAAGTACAAGAAGTTCCCCCCTTTATCTAGTATCATTTGGTTATTCTGAAAAGTACAATTAGTACACCGACCACCCCAACCAGTTGGGTCGCCATTGTTCGTTGTCGTGACGCCTATATTATTAACTGAATTGTCAAAATAATTACCATCAAAGGTGCAACCCGTGCAATGCATATTTAGCCACACTCCATCGCTGCGATAGAAAGTGTTGTTCAGAGCATAAGAAGAAGTGGAGCCATTAAATTCCAGAGCCTGGTGCCATGGGTAATAAGAACCCGCTGTACCCGATCCCTTAAATAACGACCCTTCAACACGGAGGTCATGCCCGGGACCATCAAATGAGATGGCTTCTGATCCAGTTGGCTCAATAACACTGTCTTTAATTATAATATTGTAATAATCCAAGGTTCTAGCGCCCATATAACTTCTACCAAGCATCTCAAAACCCATTCTTGGCTGTGGCATAATGTGTAGCCTCAAAAAAGTCACGTCATGGAGTGTACCATTCGTAACGCCGTTGTCTGTAATTGCAATTCCGTTACCCCAGCCGCCGAGGTTGGTTTCAATAGTGCAGTCAGTGAAGGTGCTGCTATTGAGTGCTTCCATCTGAATGCTAAAGACATGAATCATATCTGAATCATTCGTCCCACCGCCACCGATAAAGTGGACTCTATCAACGTTTAAGCCGGTTACCGGTACTCCGCCTACAATCCCAATAGACTGACCAGCTACACCCATCTTCATGTCAGTTAAATCATCACCTGTGTTCATAAGGATCTTGCCGTTTATGAATGATTGAGTGCCTTCACCAGACACTGAAACATTTTTAGGAAACGTCATAGTACTCACTTTGTAGGTTCCGCTGGGCACCCACGCTGTCTTGCCTTGGGCTACGGCTGCGTTGAAAGCTGCTAATAAGCTTGCCGTATCATCAGTTGACCCATTGCCGGTTGCTCCATAGTCTTTAACATTTATCGAATTAGCTGGTTGAC
>JALOCD010000051.1 GCA_023228025.1 Prolixibacteraceae bacterium
AGTGAAAGGACAAGCTCTTCTCCGGGGTTAAGCCACGTAGTGGCGAAATATTGGTAGCCAGGGGTGGAGCAAGGCGGAACCCCAGGAAAAAGAATGTTGAAACGTTGCCGTCCGCGTTAAAATGTCAAAAAATGAGATGACGTTGGGAACGGACGGAATGAAAGACCATTGAAAAGGGAGAAGAAAGAAAAAGGAAACGAAGTCGAAGGGCTCTGTGAAGCTCTGTGCTCCTCTGTGGATCTCTGTGTAAACTTTTTTACCCTTTGTTGAACTTTGTCATGGTCAGTTCGATTCCGATGGTGGCAAAGGATTTGATGATGTCGAAACATTTTTCGAGTTTGGAATTGATCATCTCTTCCTCTTCCAGTGACCATTTACCAAGAACATGTTCTACCTGGCGGCCTCGCGGAAAATCATCGCCGATTCCAAAGCGCAATCTGCTGTATTCTGAGGTACAAAGAATCTGATGGATACTTTTTAGTCCGTTGTGGCCTGCATCACCGCCTTTTGAGCGAAGCCGGATTTTTCCGAGCGGCAGGGCCAGGTCGTCCACCAAAATCAAAACATTTTCTACAGGAATCTTCTCTTTTTGCATCCAATAGTGCACAGACCTCCCACTTAAATTTACGAAGGTATTGGGTTTTAGTAGGATAAGCGTTCTGGCGGCATGTTTCATCTCTGCCACGAAGCCATATCGCTTGTCGCTAAAAGAGATATTGGACGCCTTTGCCAAGGCATCCAATATCGTAAATCCTATGTTGTGACGGGTATTGTCGTACTCATTTCCGATGTTACCCAAGCCAACGATCAGGTACTTCAACTGTTTATGAATTAGTAGACAAAAAATACAAGTTATGAGATATGAGTTATGAGATATGAGTTATGAGATATGAGTTATGAGTTATTTTTCACTCTCAACTTTCAACTCTCAGTTCTCAACTTTCAGTTCTTCTTATTTTTTACCTGAAGCTGCAGGCGCATTCATCGCTGCACGGGCTGCACGGGTAACAACAACGGTTGCAACAGGGACTGATTTGTTGTTCATGATCTCAAATCCGTCTACTTTGATGTCGCTTACGCGGATACTTTCGGAAATACCCAGATTGGTTACGTCGATCACAATCTCATCGGGTAAATTTTTGAAGATACCTTTAACTTTCAGTGTACGAAGGTTGGCTTTCAAACGGCCCCCTTGCTGAATACCTTTGGCATAACCATCCAAACGGACGGGAAGGTCAATTTTGACCGCTTTCTTGTCGCGGATCTGTAGAAAATCGATGTGTAAAAGTTTGTCAGTAACAGGGTGAAACTGTAGCTCCTGCATGAATGCATTGTAAATGGTTCCGTCGATGTTGAGTTCTGCCTGATACACTTTTGGGGTGTAAACAATCTTGCGGAAATCACTTTCGGGTGCATAGAAGTGCACCGGTGCATCTCCTCCGTAAAGTACGCATGGTACTAAGTCCTGAGCTCTCAGGGTCCTGGTGTCTTTTTTTCCAAGGGCCTGACGCGCAGTACCTTTAATTTCAAATTTCTTCATTTCTAAATTTTTTAATAATAAAGTGTTTACTCAGACCTCCTTTCCCAATGAAAGGTGTCCGCATCACACCCTTAAAGGCATGCTGCTAAATCGGCCACAAAGATAGAAAATTACGAATTACAAATTACGAATTACAAATTACAAATTACAAATTAAATTGCTTTGGATGGCCAAAACTAAGTCTCCTGTAATTTGTAATCCGTAATTTTTAATTTGTAATTAAATAAATGATGAGCTAATTGATTTGTTTTCGAAGACTTTCTGGATCACATCTGCAAAGAGTGGAGCACAGGTGAGAACTGTTATCTTTTTGGAGGTGGTATGTAAAGGGATGGTATCTGTCAGGAGTACTTCATCGAGAGAAGAGGCCTCCAGCCGTTCGATGGCCGAACCTGAGAGCACGGCATGTGTGGCACAGGCGCGTACCGATCGTGCGCCTTTGGATTTCATCAAATCGGCCGCCTTGGCGATGGTTCCGCCGGTATCGATGATGTCGTCGATGATGATCACATCCTTGTCTTCGACTTCCCCGATAAGGGTCATGGTATCAATGGCATTGGCTTTTGAACGGGTTTTGTGACAGATTACCATATCAGTGCCCAGGTGTTTGGCAAAGACATTGGCGCGTTTGGTCCCACCTGTATCAGGGGATGCAATAACGATATCTTCCAGTCCCATCTGTTTGATATGGGGAATAAACATTGCTACAGCGCTCAGGTGATCGACCGGAACATTGAAAAATCCCTGAATTTGGTCTGCATGAAGATCCATGGTAATCAACCTGTCGATACCTGCGACGGAAAGCATGTCGGCAATAAGTTTAGCGCCGATGGAGACCCTGGGCCGATCTTTTCTGTCTTGCCTTGCAAATCCGAAATAGGGCATAACGGCAATTACTTTATAGGCCGAGGCCCTTTTGGCCGCATCAATCATCAACAAAAGTTCTAAAAGATTGTCGGAAGGGGCGAAGGTCGACTGAATGATAAAAGTGTAACAGCCCCGGATGGTCTCTTCGTAACAAGGCTCAAATTCTCCGTCAGCAAAACGTGGGCAGGAGGATTTTCCAAGCGCCATCCCTGCATTAAGTGCAATATTTTCGGAAAGATACCTTGATTCATTTCCTGTAAAAAGCTTAATGTTTTGCTTCATATGCCATGATTTTGGGAGGTGGGGTTCCATTGTTGCGGGCAAAAATAAAAAAAATACGGAGGTGAAAAGTGTTATTTCAACACATTTTAAGTAGAAACTTATTACCAGATTGTTAATAAAATCAATGGACAATTGACAATGGATAATCGACAATGATCTATTATTCAGAATCAGTGGCAGATACAAAATATATTTTGAAGCAAGGAATATTGGGGCAAGAAAGCTGTTCTGCCGAACTTTAGAAGCTGCCAGGTAGTGATTAAAGGATTAAGCATCGAGAATCTTTTAAGGATGGATTGTGTGCTCAATAAAATCGAGCAATTCGTCTCTGCCTGTTCCTTTTTCAGCCGAAGTGATAAAAATTTGAGGCAGCTCTTCCCAGCTTTTAAACATCTCTTCGTGGTAGGCAGCAAGATTTTTTTCGACGGTTGCTTTACCCAATTTGTCTATCTTGGTAAAAACCATGACGAAAGGAATCTCATTCTCCCCTAGCCAATTCATGAAGTCGAGGTCGTTCTGTTGCGGCTCGACGCGAATATCGAGCAAGACCATCACGCAATAGAGATTTTTCCTTTCCAGGATATATTTACGGATGAATTTGAGCCACTGTTCCCGGCTGGAACGCAAAGCCTTGGCATATCCGTATCCCGGAAGGTCTACCAGGTACCAGTCGTTGTTTACAATGAAGTGGTTTATCAACCTGGTCTTTCCTGGTTCTGAGGAGGTCTTTGCAAGATCTTTTTTCTCCATCAGCATGTTGATGAGGGAAGACTTTCCAACGTTGGATCTTCCGATGAAAGCAAATTCGGGCCGATCGGTTTCAGGACATAATCCGGGATCGGTGTTGCTCATGACAAATTCGGCGCTTTTGATAAACATGAAAAGAAAAATTAAAAATTACAGATTACAAATTACAAATTACAGATTAACAATTATTTGCGCCAAATATCAAATCTAATAGCAATGCCTATTAATCTTTAATTTTTAATTTGTAATTTTTAACCAACATATACTTCCAGCAGTTTTGTGGTCATATTTTCTGCCGGGGTTAAAATAAAGTTCTCGATAGAAGCCGGAACCAAAAGGGTTTCACCCAGGTGAACCGTAATCGATTCCATCTCCCATTGAATGGTATAGGAGCCTTCAAAACAGAGGTAGATAACGAATGAATCGATTTTGCTAAAATCCCGCTCGGTTTCTTTGGTTAAGTGCAGAAGATTGGTGGTAAAATAAGTGCATTTTACCAATCCTACCGATTCATTCAATTTAGGTTGCCAGGTAGCATAGCTAATTTCGTGGTGCTTAAAATTGATTGCATCAAGGGCAAGTTCAGTATGTAGTTCACGAGGATTTCCCTTGTCATCCACCCTGTTGAAATCAAATATACGGTAGGTGACGTCTGATGTCTGCTGAATCTCGGCTACGACAATCCCTTTCCCAATTCCATGGACCCGGCCTGCCGGGATGAAAAAGACGTCGCCGGCCTTAACGGGATCGAACTGCAACAGATTTTCCAGTTTATTGTTTTGAAGTGCAATCAGGTAACTATCCCTGTCGATTGTCCGGTTGAAACCGGAAATCAGTTCAGATCCTTCGTCTGCCTGCACGACATACCACATCTCCGTTTTGCCAAATGCCCCATGACGTTCCTTCGACAGTTCATCGTCGGGATGCACCTGAATGGAGAGACGGTCGTTGGCATCAATGTATTTTATCAGCAGGGGAAATTCTGTTCCGAACTGATCGTAAATCTTTTCGCCCACCAGCTCTCCCATGTAGACTTCAATCAGCTCCTCCAGACTGTTTCCTTTCAGAAATCCATCCGAAACAACCGATACATCATCTTGAACGCCGGATATTTCCCATGATTCGCCGCAGTGGGCGATACTGTATTTTTTGTTGAGCAGCGCAGGCAGTTTATCCCCGCCCCAAATACGCTCCTTGTAAATGGGCCTGAATTTCAGCGGATAAAGGTTTTTCATCTATTCGGTTTTTGTTGTTTTAAATTAAAAGTGCCTAAATTGCCTAAAGTGAACTAAAGTGCCTAAAGTACTTGCGGTTCCATCAAGGTTCCCATTGTCCGTTTCCCTTTTTCTTTCTTTCTTTCTTTCTTCTCCCTTTTCAATGGTCTTTTATTCCGTCCGAACCCAACGTCATCTCATTTTTTGACATTTTAACGCGGACGGTATCGTTTCAACATTCTTGTTCCAGGGGTTCCGCTTTGCTCCACCCCTGGCTACCAATATTTCGCCACTACGTGGCTTAACCCCGGAGTAGAGCTTGTCCTTTCACTGTTTCTCCGTTTCACCGTTTCCCCTTCGGCTACGCTCAGAGATTGTTTCGTCTGGCCAAATGTTAATATACATTCCACTTTCCACTTTCCACTTTCCACTCTCCACTTTCCACTTTCCACTTTCCACTTTCCACTCTCCACTTTCCACTTTCCACTCTCCACTTTCCACTGACTCGTCCTAGTCATCCCAGTCGTCCCAGTCTCCCAGTCCCTCAGTCTCCCAGTCTTTCCGTCCCTCCGTCTTTCCCCGTCAGTCCAAATAATCCACCACCGCCCTATCTACAGTATTAGGGCGCACCAATCCCACCACCTTCTGGTGTTCCGGATGATCTCGGTAGACCACAAAATCTTCAAAGGAGTCGAATCGGGTAACCAGGCTGATATCGAAAGAGGAGGCATTCAATTCAAAGTTATTGCCGACTTCAATGTATTTTAGCTCGGCAATTTTCCCTTTAAGTTCGAGGAGGGATTTTTTAATCTGGTCGCGGATTTCAGATTTGATCTGATCATTGTTAAATTCCTTGAGTTTGAAAAGAACGATATGAATGAACATGGTTTAAATAATTGATAATTGACAATTGACAATGTTATACAAAGATGCGGATGTTGTGCAAAAATAGAAGATATTATCCATTCTATTCCTATTTTCGAAGTAAGTAAAATTCGGGGTGGGTGAAATTTAACCTATCTTTGTAATAGATGTGGGGAGAATGGAAAGCAACATTTTGCTATCTGCTTTATTCAGTCTATCTCTACAAATCATTTCAGCTTTTATTGTCAATTGTCAATTATCCATTTTCAATTGTTTTTTGTCCATCACATATTATTTAAGGTATGAGCATGTTGATCATTGGAATCGCAGGAGGAACAGGCTCCGGTAAAACAACGGTAGTCAACAAAATTATAGAGCGGTTGGCCGAAAAAGATGTGACCATCCTGTCTCAGGATGCCTACTACCGGGATAACAGTGATCTGCCTTTGGAGGAGCGGCAAAAGATAAATTTTGATCATCCCGATGCATTGGAGTTCGAACTTTTGGCTGAAAATATCCGCAAACTGAAACGCGGGGAAACGGTGGAACAACCCGTCTATTCCTATCTCACCTGCACCCGGGCCGCTGAAACAACCACAATCCTTCCGCGAAAAGCCATCATCGTTGAGGGTATTCTCATTCTCTGGCCCAAAGAGCTTCGTAAATTAATGGACATCAAAATCTTTGTCGATTGTGAGGCTGATGTACGATTATCCAGGGTCATTCATCGAGATATGGTAGAAAGGGGAAGGGATGTCCAAACCGTTTTGCAGAGGTATGAAGACACCGTGCGCCCGAGTCACCTGCAGTTTATTGAGCCCACCAAGCGTTATGCGGATATCATCGTACCGGAAGGGGGAAACAACAAAGTGGCCATCAATATCATTACCCAATACATCGAGAAACATCTGAACGACCACCCGTAAATAATTACAAATTACAAATTACAGATTAAAAATTAGAACGAATTTCCTTAATCTTTAATCTGTAATTTGTAATATTTAATTTTTAATTTTTCTGTTATGCTTGATAAAATTCAACCGGAACATATTCTTTATCTGGATATTGAGACTGTTCCCCAAGTGGAAAAACTGGAAGATTTCCCTGAAAAGCTTCAAAAATTATGGATTCGCAAATCAGAATCATTTGCCAGGGAGGGAGAGTCGCCGGAAAGACTTTTTGACAGGGCTGGAATTTATGCTGAATTTGGAAAGATCGTCTGCATCTCATGTGGAAAAATCTATCGCAGAGGAAACAAAAGAGTTTATCGGGTAAAATCATTTAGTGGTACTGACGAAGCCATTCTGCTAACAGATTTCCTGGCTATGCTCGAAAAATTTATGGCCAACCCGGCACATCGTTTGTGTGCCCACAATGGCCAGGAGTTCGATTTCCCTTACATTGCCAGGCGGGTACTGATCAATGGTTTGAAGTTGCCTTCTATTCTTGATATTGCAGGGGCAAAACCATGGGAAGTGAGGGATTACCTGATGGACACCATGCAATTGTGGAAGTTTGGAGATTTCAAACACTATACATCGCTCGATCTTCTCTGTACCATTTTTGATGTGCCTACCCCAAAGGATGACATTGATGGCAGTCGGGTTGCATCAGTCTATTACAAAGAAGGTGATTTGGAACGTATTGCCAGGTACTGTGAAAAGGATACCCTGGCGGTAGCGCAAATGATCCTTAGGTTCAAAGGTGAACCACTGATTGAACCCGAAAATTTTGAGATTGTGCAGTAGATGAGTTTTGCTATTTTTGTACCCGGAAAGAAATTTCGCGCAAAGGTTAAGCTATGAACGCATGGAATTGTAGCGTCAATGTAATTCCCTTCGCGTTTTCGGCGGTTTTCTTTGCGATCTTTGCGAGATTCAATTTTTAAGCACAGGATTTAGTTCCTGTCTTTAAATGCGTTAATTATCAATAAAATACATAATTGTCAACTGTCAATTGACAATTGTCAATTTAACTTTTTTTGTCATGCCAACAGTTGTCAGTGGAATAAGATCGACAGGGAACCTTCACCTGGGTAATTACTTCGGAGCAGTAAAGAATTTTATCGAGATGCAACACCATTTTGATACCTACTTCTTTATTGCCGATCTTCATTCTTTAACTACACATCCTGTTCCCCATCACCTTTTCGGAAATGTGAAACAGGTGCTTGCCGAGTACCTGGCTTGCGGCATTGATCCTGAGAAAGCTACGGTTTTTATTCAGAGTGATGTACCTGAGGTTTCCGAGCTTTATCTGTTGATGAACATGAATGCCTATTTAGGGGAACTTGAGCGTACTACTTCATTTAAGGATAAGGCGCGGCAACAACCCGACAATGTTAATGCAGGCTTACTGACCTATCCCGTTTTGATGGCGGCGGATATCATCATCCACAAGGCGCATTTGGTGCCGGTGGGCAAGGACCAGGAGCAAAACCTTGAGATGGCCCGCACCTTTGCCCGTCGGTTCAACAGGATGTACAATGTTGATCTCTTTCCGATTCCCCGTCCTTACGTTTTTGAGGGTCAGGATATGGTGAAGATTCCGGGATTGGATGGTTCAGGCAAGATGGGTAAATCTGAAGGAAATGCAGTTTCCCTGGCCGATTCACCACATGAAATCCGAAAAAAGGTGATGAAGGCCGTTACTGACAGCGGGCCGACAGAGCCCAACCAGCAAAAGCCCGAGGTTATTCAGAATCTTTTTACCTTGCTGGATGTCGTATCTAAACCTGATGTAGTGGCGCATTTCGATCTTCAATACAACAATTGCTCAATCCGTTATGGCGACCTGAAGAAGCAACTGGCCGAAGATATCATCCACTTTACCGCTCCAATCCGCGAAAAGATTGAAATGCTGTTGGCAGATGATCAATATCTCTCTAAAGTAGCCAAACTTGGCGCCGAAAAGGCCCGGGCCTCAGCTTCCAAAACCCTGCTGGAGGTAAGGGAGGTGATTGGGGTGAAGAAGTTCTATTAATTAATGCAGATTTGCGGTTCTTTCATTGCCGTCTGCTTTAGCTGACGGATGAAAGTGTTTGTAGATGAGGGCTTTAGCCGAAATTTGCATCAAACAATTTATTCATCATGGATAAGCTTAAATCCATATTTTGAAATAAATTCGGCAGCTTCCTCGGGAAAGGACCTAAACCTATGATGTTCTTCTTGATTTTTAATGTATTTCATTACAATGCCTACAAGTGATTCGCTTACTGAAACCGCAAAATAATCATCTTGCCAAGAAAATTTGTAGGAAAGAATGTGATTTTTATTAATCCAAAATGATGATTCACCTTTAATCGACTGAACGACTTGCGCAATTGCTTGATCCTTTCCTAATGAGATTAAACAATGAACATGATCGACGGAACCGCCAATGGCTTGTAGAAAAATCTCTTTCTTTATACAGTTTGATATTATGTGCTCATGGATTGCATGGCCTAATTCTATTGGGAGATGGTATTCCCTGTTTTTTGTTGCAAAAACTAAATGAACCCAAATCTTGACATATGACATAGCTTATAAATATTGTTTTGGCTAAAGCCGGATTTCATTCTAATCTTGAAATCCGTCAGCTAAAGCAGACGGCAATGAAAAAGAAATTATTTTATCTGAAAATGAGCATTCATTACAATTTACGGGTTTTTAGGAAGAAAAACGATTTTTCCCAATACAAAATAGTACTACCTATGTTAAGATATCTTCTGATTGAGAGCGTTTCGGTTCTTTCATAGCTGTCTGCTTTAGCTGACAAACAGCGAATGATAATTGATTGAGGGCATTAGCCAAAATAATGACTGATAATGATCAAATCTTTACTTTCTTATTGCCTCCTTTTTCCTATTTTTGCCATCTTGATTCAGATTAGGGAGTGAAGAACTTCCAATTAATAATATACATTCAAATAATGAGAAAAATCCCGGTCAAATACGACCCAACCATCATCGAAGACAAATGGTACAGCTATTGGATGGAGAACAAATTTTTCCATTCGGAGCCGGATGAACGTGAGCCTTATACCATCGTTATCCCGCCGCCCAATGTGACGGGGGTATTGCACATGGGCCATATGCTCAACAATACCATCCAGGATGTGCTGGTTCGCCGCGCACGTATGCTTGGCAAGAATGGCTGCTGGGTGCCTGGTACCGACCATGCCTCAATTGCAACGGAGGCCAAGGTGGTCGATAAGCTCTTGAAAGAGGGAATCACAAAAGATGACCTAACCCGTGATCAGTTTCTGGAGCATGCCTGGGCGTGGACCCACAAACATGGTGGGATCATCCTGGAACAATTGAAAAAACTTGGCGCTTCCTGCGATTGGGAACGTACGGCATTCACCATGGATGAAATTCGTTCCGCTTCCGTCATCCGCACCTTCGTGGATCTTTACAACAAAGGATACGTCTACCGGGGCGTGCGTATGGTGAACTGGGATCCCGCTGCCAAAACTGCAGTTTCGGACGAGGAGGTCATCTACCGTGAAGAGCAGTCAAAACTATATTACGTACGCTATCTGGTTGAGGGAACTACCGATCAATATATTACCGTAGCAACCACCCGCCCCGAAACAATTCTTGGGGATACGGCTGTTTGTGTCAATCCGGCTGATAAACGATTCACTCACCTTGTAGGGAAGAGGGTTTTGGTGCCTTTGGTCAAGAGAAGCATACCTGTCATTCAGGATGAATATGTTGAAATGGATTTTGGCACCGGATGTCTGAAAATCACTCCTGCCCACGATACCAACGACTATGAGATTGGCATCCGTCACAACCTGGAGGTGATCGACACCTTCAACGATGATGGTACCCTGAGCGAAAAGGCGCAATTGCTGGTTGGGGTTGATCGTTTCGAAGCCCGCAAACAGATTGTGCCAATGCTCGAAGCTGCCGAAAATCTGGTAAAGATTGAAGATTACAACAACAAGGTTGGCTATTCTGAGAGGACACACGTTCCGATTGAGCCGAAACTTTCAGCGCAATGGTTCCTGAAGATGGGCGACCTGGCCAAACCTGCGCTGGAAGCAGTTGAAACCGATGCAATCAGGTTTTATCCTTCCAAATTTAAGAACCTCTACCGCCACTGGATGGAGAACATCAAGGATTGGTGTATCTCCCGTCAGCTCTGGTGGGGCCACCGCATTCCGGTCTATTACCTGCCAGACGGCTCATTCGTGGTAGCCGAAACCGAAGCGAAGGCTTTGGAGCTGGCAAAAGCTAAAACGGGGAATCCTGCGTTGACATTGGATTCGCTTCGTCAGGATGAAGATGTGCTCGATACCTGGGCCTCCTCCTGGCTTTGGCCGATCTCTGTTTTTGAAAATGCGGACCCAACGGATACCTGCGATCTGGATTATTATTATCCTACCAATGATCTGGTAACAGCTCCCGAAATTATCTTCTTTTGGGTGGCCAGAATGGTGATTGCCGGATATGAATACAAAGGAACCCTTCCGTTTAAAAATGTATATTTTACGGGAATTGTGCGTGATAAATTACGCAGGAAAATGTCCAAATCTTTGGGAAATTCTCCCGATCCGCTCGATCTGATCGCCAAATATGGCGCTGATGGTGTGAGGGTTGGTATGTTGCTCTGTTCTCCTGCCGGGAATGATATCCTTTTTGATGAATCGCTGACCGATCAGGGAAGAGGCTTCCTGACCAAGGTATGGAACTCCTTCCGGTTGATTAATGGTTGGGAAATAGATACTGCCATTCCCCAACCTGAACATTCCCGGCTAGGGATTGAATGGTTCAGGGCAAAGCTGAACGAAGCGATCTTAACGATGGACGATCATTTCGATAAATACAGGTTGAATGATGCCCTGCTGACTATTCATGCCACCATTCGCGACGAATTTTCGGGATGGTTATTGGAAATTATCAAGCCTGCCTATCAACAGCCCATAGACGCAAAAACATATACCGAGGTAAATGAGCTTTTGGACAAATTGCTCAAGTTACTTCATCCGTTCATGCCGTTTATCAGCGAAGAGATCTGGCAGTTGATCGGTGACCGCAAACAGGGAGAGTCGATCATGATGGTCTCATGGCCAAAAGCATCAGGCAAAAACGATGCGCTTACCGAAAGGTTTGAATTGGTCAAAGAGGTGGTTTCCGGAATCAGGAGCATTCGCAAGGAAAAAAATATTGCAACCAGGGAGGAGATTGAGCTCTTCATCATCCCCGGAGAAAAGGGGTATGTGCCCGAATTCATTGAAGTTGTTTCCAAATTGGGGAATGTAACCAGGCTCGAAACTTGTTCAGAAGAGATTCCCGGCGCAGCGACATTTATGGTGAAGTCTTCGGCATTTTATATACCTTTTGCCGGCAATGTTGACGTGGAGGCTGAAGTAGCTAAAATCAATGAGGAGTTGGCATACAACAGGGGATTCCTGGAATCAGTAATAAGAAAACTGAGCAACGAAAAATTCGTCGGCAGCGCCCCCGCCAAAGTTGTGGAGATGGAACGCAAAAAGCAGGCAGATGCAGAAGAGAAGATTAAGATTTTGGAGGAAAGGCTTGCCGCAATCAGATAATTACGGATTACAAATTACAGATTACAAATTGGGGAATTGTTGAACCTTCTATTGTTCTTCAATTCCCCAATTTCCCAATGTCACTATCAGCACAGATCTAATAATTTTTAATCTGTAATCTGTAATCTGTAATTTGTAATTTGTAATTAGTGAAGCACCTCCTCTACCTGGCAATAAGGTAATCCCCAGGCATCTGCGACACCCTTGTAAACTACCATACCATTCACTACGTTGAGTCCTTTGCGAAGGGCTTTGTCTTCGGTACATGCCTTCTTCCAGCCGTGGGCAGCAAGGCTGATGGCGTATGGCAGGGTAGCATTGGTTAAGGCGATGGTAGATGTACGTGGAACGGCTCCCGGCATGTTGGCCACTGTATAATGGATCACTTCATCCACGACATAAGTGGGATGATCGTGGGTTGATGGAACTGTTGTCTCGATGCATCCACCCTGGTCGACGGCAACGTCCACCATTACGGTACCAGGGTTCATTGTTTTCAACATATCCTTGGTTACAAGGAATGGGGCTTTGGTACCAGGGATGAGAACAGCGCCAATAATCAGGTCGCTAACCTTCACTTGAGAGCGGATATTGTAATCGTTCGACATTTGCGTTTTTACATTGGCAGGCATAATATCATCGAGATAGCGAAGACGCCTGAGGCTAATATCCATAATGGTAACATCTGCACCAAGTCCGGCAGCCATTTTTGCAGCCTCCGTTCCGACTATACCACCACCCAGGATTAAAACCTTAGCAGGTAATACTCCGGGAACACCGCCCAGCAACATGCCACGACCGCCAAAGGTTTTCTCAAGGTATTTGGCTCCTTCGTGGATCGACATCCTGCCGGCGACTTCAGACATGGGAATGAGCAACGGAAGGGAACGGTCGTCAAGTTCGACGGTTTCGTATGCTAAGCAAACGGCTTTGCGTTCAATCATCGCGTGTGTCAATGGTTCTGATGATGCAAAGTGAAAGTAGGTATAGACCAGTTGTCCTGCCTTGATCAATGGATACTCAGATGCTATAGGCTCTTTAACTTTCACAATCATGTCAGCAATGGCATATACCTCCTCGATGGTCGGTAAGATTGTGCCACCGGCCCCAACATATTCGGCATCGGCAAATCCGCTGCCATTTCCGGCGGTAGCCTGTACGTATACTGCATTTCCCCTTTTAACCAGTTCTGCAACTCCGGCTGGAGTAAGTGCAACGCGGTTCTCGTTATTTTTAATCTCTTTTGGAAGTCCGATGATCATGGTAATTGATTTTATTTTTGCCCAAAATTAAGCAAAGATATCCCCATCCAACCATGATTAAACACCATGTATTTAGCATTTTTCATAGTTTTACAGTTGGGCAGAAAGATCAATTGTTTGCTGTTCAGTTTCCACGATTCAGATTGATTTCTTAACAAAAAGAAAGCATTTAAGTGAAAATTAGAAATAATTATAATTGTATCTTTGCCGCTTACAACCAATTGTACGTAACGAATGCCTGCAATATCAAACAGAGGAGTGGAGTTGCCTGAATCGGCCATCAGGAAACTGGTGCCTTTTGCCGAAAAAGCCAAATCGCTTGGCAGAAAAGTGTATCATCTGAACATTGGTCAGCCGGATATCAAAACTCCTCATCACGCCATTGAGCGAATCAGGAATTTTAATTTTGATCTGATTGCCTATGGGCATTCATTTGGGAATGAAACATACAGGAATAAGCTGGCCCAATACTACCGTGACCGGAACCTTGAGGTGGATGCCTCACAGATACTGATTACTACCGGTGGTTCTGAAGCCATCTCGTTTGCTTTTATGGTTTGTTTCAACCCTGGGGATGAGGTCATCATTCCTGAACCCTTTTATGCCAATTATCAATCTTTTGCCATAGCCAATGATGTTGTGATTAAACCGATTAAATCCAGCATCGAAACCGGTTTTCAACTTCCATCCATTGCTGAATTTGAGAAATTAATTTCACCAAAGACCAAAGGAATATTTATCTGCAATCCCAATAATCCCACCGGTTATGTCTATACGAAAGAGGAGTTGGCGCAACTGCAGGAGTTGGTGTTGAAATATGATTTGTTTCTTTTGGCAGATGAGGTTTACAGTGAATTTGTATATGATGGGAAAACCCACTATTCCGTTTTGGAACTGGACAGAATAGAGGAAAATGTGGTGATGATCGACTCTGTTTCGAAAAGGTTCAGTGCCTGCGGAATCAGGATCGGATCGTTGGTTTCCAAGAACAAGCTCGTTATCAAAACAATATCAAAGTTAGCCATGGCGCGTCTTTGCCCGCCAATGCTTGGCCAGGTGGTGGCAGAAGCGGCTGTGGATTCACCGCCTGAATACATGGAAGGTGTTTACAAAGAGTATCTTGGTCGACGGGATTATTTCATCACTGCGTTAAATGAAATAGAAGGCGTTTTCTCGCCCATGCCCATGGGTGCGTTTTATTCAATGGTCGAACTTCCCATCGACGACAGCGACCGGTTTTGCCAGTGGATGCTGGAAGAATTCGAGTACAAAGGTGCCACAGTCATGATGGCGCCAGCTTCGGGTTTTTATGCAACTCCCGGTATCGGAAAGAACCAGGTTCGGGTGGCCTATGTGCTGAACAAGGAAGATCTTAAGGAGGCCGTGGAATGCCTGGAAGTGGCATTGAAGGCTTATCCCGGAAGGAAGTAGACCATTAGACCATTTACCATTAGACCATTTACTATTTACCATTTAGCGCGTCCATCTTGTCTTGCGCCAAATTGTAAATTGTAAATAATAAAATCGTCAATTTTTATAGATTGATTTTCTTGAATTTTGGCACCAGTGAGTGCATAACGAACCATGCAATCAGGTAGGCGAGGGCACAAAATCCGAAAACCCAGGTATAGGCGATCGTCATGTTGTGCTGTACGACAGGCATTTGAAGCGACTTCAGCTGTTGAAACAAAGTTGGATCAATCGCTTGTAACTGGGCGGCTACCTCTTTTGGAAGGTTTCCCAGTTCAACCGTATTGAGGTTTATCAAATCCCCCCGTTTGTTTATCAGCTGCATGGAACGGATTTTTTCGATGTATTCGGTGAGCTGGGCAGATTGGGAAACGGCCCACGATTTGGCAATTCCTGCATGCCTGTACGCATCAAAAACCCATCCTGCCGACTTGTTCACGACAATACCGCCAAGGGCGCCTGCCATTCCTCCGATTCCGGTGACACTGGCAACTGCCTTTTTAGGGAACATGTCGGACACTGTGGTGAAAATATTTGCTGACCAGGCCTGATGCGCGGCTGTCCCAATACCGATGATAAGAACTGGGAACCAATAGCTGTAAACGCCAAGATACTGGGCACTCAACACGATGAGCGGGAACATGGCAATGGTCAGCATGGCTTTCATCCGGCCGGCATATGGTTCATATCCCTTGTTGATATAATACATCGGAAACCAACCGCCACCGATACTTCCAATGGATGACATCATATAGAGAACAGCCAACGGAAACGCGATGTCCATCCCGGTCATACCATATTGGGCCTTCATGTAGGCGGGTAACCAGAATAAAAAGAACCACCAAACGCCGTCGGTCATAAATTTACCAAAGCTGAAAGCCCAGGTCTGTTTGAACCGGAGGAGTTTAAACCAGGAAACTTTTTCTTTGGGAGCAGCGCTATTGCTATTTTCTTCAATGCTGTCTGCGTCTGAGTTGATGTAGGCAATCTCAGCGGCGCCAACACGTTTACTTTTTGAGGGAATTTCATAGAGCCAAAACCAGAATATCAACCAAAAAAGTCCTATTCCACCAATGATCAGAAAGGCAGCTTCCCATCCCAGATGGTCGGCGATCCAGGGTACGGTAATGGGGGCGAGAATGGCGCCAACATTGGTTCCGGAGTTGAAAATTCCGGTCGCCAATGCCCGCTCCTTCTTGGGAAACCATTCTGCAACCGTTTTTATGGCAGCGGGAAAGTTACCAGCCTCACCAAATCCGAGTACCCCACGGGCAAACATAAAACCTCCCGTACTTTTGGCCAAGGCATGAATCATTGCACCTACTGACCAGATTACCAACGACCAGGCATACCCAAGTTTGGTGCCAAGCCAGTCAATTAGACGGCCGGCGAAGAGCATCGAAATCGCATACACGAACTGGAATACTGAAACGATATTGGCATAATCGGAGTCACTCCAGTTAAATTGAACCTCAAGCCTGTCTTTCAATAGACTGAGTACCTGACGGTCGAGGTAATTGACGGTGGTGGCAAAAAATACCAGTGCACAGATGGTCCATCTGTATTTTCCTATCTTTTCCGATAGATTAGTCATTTTTTTCTGTGGTTTAGTTTTGTTTAGCTATTTGTTTGCAGAACCAAAATTAAAATATTTTTCGGCATTGTTGAAGGAAATATCTTCTACCATTTGGCCAAGAAGTTTCATGTCTGCTGGAATTTCGCCGTTCAAAACATCGTTGCCGAGAAGGTTGCAAAGAATTCTCCTGAAATATTCGTGCCGCGAATAGGACAAGAAGCTTCTGGAATCGGTTAACATACCAACAAAACGGCTTAACAAACCCAGGTTGGAGAGCGTCTTCATTTGGTATTCCATGCCGTCTTTCTGGTCGAGGAACCACCAGCCGGATCCATATTGAAGTTTTCCGGGAACAGTGCCATCCTGGAAATTTCCGATCATCGTGGCCATCAATTCGTTGTCGCGCGGATTGAGGTTGTATAAAATGGTCTTTGTCAGTTTGTCCTCACTATCCAACTTGTTTAACAATTTCGACAGAGGTTTTGCAATTTCAAGGTCTCCGATGGAATCAAAACCTTTGTCCGGACCAAGAAGGTTGAAAAGCCGGGTGTTGTTGTTTCGCAAGGCGCCAAGGTGATATTGCTGGGTCCATCCGCGTTTGTGGTCCATCACACCAAATTCATATAGCATGGCCGATTTGAATTGGTTGATCTCTTCGGGTGACAGTTGATTTCCGCCACGGATCTTTGCGAAGATTTTGGTGATTTGCAGTTCGGTATAGTCGGCCGCATAAATTGTATCCAAACCGTGGTCGGAGAGGCGACATCCGTTTTTATGGAAGAATCCGTGTCGCTGGTCGATGACAGCCATAAATTCATGGTAATCGGAAATACTTGAACCGCCTGCCTCTTCGAGCTTGTTAACGTACTTATTAAAAGCAGCGGTATCCTCCACCATCAACGCTGCATCGGGTCTCCATGCCGGCAAAACATTCACTTTGAAACCACTTTTTTTGATATTGGCATGGTATTCCAGATTGTCGATAGGATCGTCTGTCGTACAAATGGTATGGACGTTTGCTTTTTGAATGATTCCGCGACAGGAGAAACCGGGGGTGTTTAATTGCGCGTTGCAATTCTCCCAGATTGCCCCGGCGCTCTCTTTGTTCAAAATCTCTTTTATTCCAAAAGGTTTGCGCAATTCAAGATGGGTCCAGTGATAGAGAGGATTGCGCATGGTATAGGGAACTGTTTCAGCCCATTTTTCGAATTTTTCCCAATGAGAGGCGTCTCCGGTGCAATAGCGCTCGTTTACGCCATTGGTGCGGAGGGCACGCCATTTGTAATGGTCCCCGTTCAACCAGATTTGCGTCATGTTGTCAAACTGTTTATCGTCTGCTATCTCTTTTGGAGAGATATGACAGTGATAATCGAAAATTGGCATTTTTGAGGCGTAGTCGTGGTAGAGCTCTTTGGCAATTTCCGATTGCAAAAGAAAATCTTCGTCCATAAATTGCTTCACTTTATCCATATAATATATTGTTATTCAATTTGATATGTATAATTTACTATTTGACGATTTACTATTTACTATTTAGCGCAAGGCAAGATCGGAGCATAAATTGTAAATGATTATTTACGATTAGACAATTGACTATTTACTATTTACTATTTAACGCAAAGCAAGATCGGAGCATAAATTGTAAATAGTAAATGATTAAATTGTAAATGATTATTTACGATTAGACAATTGACTATTTACTATTTAGTACTTGGCAAGATCGGAGCATAAATTGTAAATAGTAAATGATTAAATAGTAAATAATTATTTACGATTAGACAATTGACTATTTACTATATAGCGTAAGTCAAGATAGAGGCGTAAATTGTAAATAGTCAATGATTAAATAGTAAATTAAATATTGAACAGCCTCTTCAGATGACGGTCGTAAAGGTTCTCTTCAACGCATTGGCCTATGACTTCGCTGTTGGCTTTCAGCAGATCGGTGTAATAGGTTCCCATTTCTGAGGCGATTTTGTACCCGACGTGAATGAGCTGTCTCAGATTGGCGTTGTAATCGGGATGTCCAGGAATATGCCGGAGTGTATTGGCAAATTTCTCGCTGCTCCAGGATTCAACCTCTTCCGGTGAAGGAAGCTGTTCAGTATGAATATCAATAACGTCTGCATAGGGAGCGCACAGTTCATCCTTTCTGGTAAGCGCCTGCGAATAAATTGCTTTTGCCGCTTTCAATGCTTCACCACCGGATACCGCGAGTCCGATTACCTCTTCAAGCCAGGTGGTTCCAGCCGTTTTCACGTGAATACCTTTGTCATATTTGGTGATGATTCTTTGGATTTCGGGGTATATCGAAAATTTGTCGGATCCGGAGTGAACGCTGAGTTTCAGATTGTCCATCAGGCCAAACGTTTTGACTGCATAATCAATCACAAGAATATCTTCTTCAAACTCTTTCGCAAACATGGCCACATCACCGACATAATCCACACCTTTGTTGAATCTTCCGGTAAACTTGGGCGCGATGGTCTGGGCTGGAATTCCTTGACCGGCAATCATTTTCAGTATAAAGAAAAGTTCGACCGGCGATTGCGGGGATTCTACTTCATCCATCGAGATCTCGGTAATGAAATCGTCCGAACCTTTGTGTTCGGAGATATAGCGGTAGATCTTTCCCGCTTCATTAATGGCGGTCAAAAATTTATCGGCAATCGTTTTCAGCAATGCATCATTTACATGAAACGGATGTGCGATGGCCGGAATGTTGAGTTCACCAATATACGCTGCACAAGAAGCTATAAATGAAGCCGTATCTTCGGCGGAGGCCGGAATTCCGATTTTTGAGGCCACATCGATGGTAAAGAAATCAGACGATGAGATAAATCCCTCTACATTGCCGAGATTGATGTGGTCTGCATCGACACAATATTCGCCTTTGTATCCCAAGGCCTTTACTGCCTGATCTGCCTCATTTCTGGTATCGGAAGGATTGGAGTGGACATACATGTGTTCCCTGTTTGACTTATTCCATACCGGGGTAACTTCAATTCCTCCTTTTTGTGCCTTTGTCAGCGCCCTGAGTTGCGCATTTCCCTGATGGGCGAACCTGTCGCCAATTCCAAAACTGTATTTACCGATCTTTTTCATCTGATTATAATTTTGTTTTTTAATGGCCAGATGGAACTCCCAATAATTATCCTCCTGTGTGTTAAAGATTTTCTCATGGTCGTTTCATGTTTGATTTTATTTCCGTGTTCGTTCACGAAAATAGATATTTTTTTGATCCATGGTTTGGCAAATCGAAAATTTTAGCAAAAAAAATGAAAATAAAATTTTCCGTGTTCGTACACGAATTGAAATTTTGTTTAAATTTGTCCCGATTTAATCAGTGAGATGAGAAAGAATATTCGAATCAAAGATATTGCATTGAAGGCCGGTGTTTCGATTGGAACTGTCGACAGGGTTCTGCACAAAAGAGGGGAGGTTTCCACTAAAACAAAGACGAGAATTCAGCAGATCATTGACGAGCTGGATTATCGTCCCAACCTTTTGGCGAGTAGCCTTGCATCCAAGAAGAGTATTGTCTTTGCCACGTTAATGCCAAGATCTTCAAGTTTGGACACTTATTGGTCCAAACCGCAAAATGGCGTTGAAAAGGCCATGGGCCAACTCAGGGCCTATGGGGTGAAACTTCAGCAATATTTTTTCGACATGGATGATTCACGTTCATTTTCTTCTCAGGGTGAAAAGTTATTGCTCGACGCTCCCGACGCAGTCTTGCTGGCCCCTTGGGCAAAACGGGAAGCCCTACGGCTCACCAAACAACTGGATGAACGGGAAATTCCATACATTTATATTGATGCAAACCTGGAGGAGACCAATCCCATTGGATTTGTCGCGCAGAGCCCGTTCGACAGCGGCTTCCTTGCAGCAAAACTGATTGATTGGGGGGTGAAAGAGAGAAGTCTGATTCTTCTCATACATGTTGCCAAAGAATTGGACAATGCCAGTCACCTTATCAAACGTGAACGCGGCTTCATGCGTTACTTTGAAGAAATGAAGAGCCACCACCGGATTGTGAAGTTGGAGGTTTCGGGCAAGGAGGATGAGATCAATTCCCACCTGAATAAACTTGGCATAGATCCCTGTGATGTCAGCGGGGTTTTCGTAACAAACTCAAAAGTTCATTTGGCTGCCGCCTGTTTCAAGGCGCTTTGTATTACGCCAAAAATTATCGGATACGACCTTATTCCGCAAAATATTGCTTTGCTAAAGGACGGGAAAATCGACTTTCTGATTTGTCAGAAACCCGAACTTCAAGGCTACCGTGCAATCCATCTACTATTCGATTCTTTGGTAAAAAAGGAGATTATCAAAAGGGAAAATTACACCTCCATCGATTTGATTACCAAGGAAAATATCGATTTCTACAACTCTATTTAAAATTCAATCTTAAATTTCATAATGTAATGAGAAAAATTTCTTTTGACGACCTTAATGGTAAAGTATGCGTCATCACCGGAGGAGCCGGTGTGATTGGAATTTCGCTGGTCAAAGCGCTGGTATCGGTAGGTACAAAAGTAGCCATCGTCGACATCAATGAAGAGCTCGCCGAGCAAGTAGCCTCTGACATAAGCCATGAATTCAATGCAACCTGCATCGGGGTAAAAGCCAATGTGCTTGACAAAGAGTCGCTGGAGGCTGCAAAGGCTATTATCAACGAAAAATTAGGCCCAATCGAACTGTTGATCAATGGCGCCGGTGGAAATTCCCCACAAGCTACCACCCAGGTCGAGCAAATGGAAGAAGGGGATCTCGAAAACCTCGAAAAGACCTTTTACGGTTTGCAAATGGAGGGTTTTGACAAAGTTTTTGCCCTGAATTTTAAGGGGACCATCCTTCCAACGATGGTTTTTACCCGCGATATGCTTCAGAACAAAAAGGGTTCGGTGCTGAATATTTCTTCCATGAATTCATATCACCCGCTTACCAAGATTCCTGCATATTCGGCTGCCAAGGCTTCTGTCAACAACTTTACAGAGTGGTTGGCCGTTCACCTGGCCAAAATGGGGATCCGGGTAAATTCGGTGGCTCCGGGATTTTTTATCACCAGCCAGAACCGTTTTTTGGTGCTGGATGAAAAAACAGGTGGTTACTCTGCACGGGGCAACAAAATCGTTACCAACACACCAATGGGCAAATTTGGAGATCCCGATGATTTACAGGGCGCGACGCTTTACCTTTTGTCGGATATCTCCTCTTTCGTAACCGGGATTGTTATTCCGGTAGATGGCGGATTTAATGCATACAGCGGAGTATAGGAATTGTTTGAAATGTTTAAAAAGTTTATAAAGTTTGAAGGGTTACTGTTTTAACATTTCGAACTTTTCAAACAACATAAACATTTCAAACCCTTCAAACATTTCAAACAATAAAATATGAGCATAACATTAAAGCAAAAATGTAAAACTTCCCTCCTGGTACCTACCAGTATGGGGGTTCGAATTACTCCTGTCAACGGACAACCTGTTCACAGCAGCGATCTTTTTCAAATGCAGGCAACCAGCGCCGAAACCAATGTTGCCAGTGTCGCCTCCTATCTTGGCCTTCCTGTTAAGGTGTTGACTACTTTTGTTAAGGATAGTCCAATCGCTAAACTAATCAAGAGTAACTTGTTAAGCAGGGGAATGACTTTTGAAGGTCCGGAAGTGGAGCAAGGAGATCCCTGGGGCTATCGTCACCAGTTCAACATTGCCGACAGTGGATTCGGAACCAGGGGACCCAGGGTTCAGAACGACAGGGCCGGTGAAGTTGGTCGTACCCTGAATGTCAAAGATTTTGATTTGGACCGGATTTTTAAAGAAGAGGGCGTACAGATTGTGCACCTCTCAGGATTAATCGGGGCTTTGTCGCCCGACACCAGCAAATTCTGTCTGGAGCTTGCCCGCAGTGCCAAAAAATACGGAACGCGTATAGCCTTTGATCTCAATTACCGTGCTTCGTTCTGGAAAGGAAGGGAGACCGAGTTGAGCGCTATCTTTGAAGAGATTGCCTCTGTCGCAGATATCCTGATTGGCAACGAAGAGGACTTTCAATTGTGCCTGGGAATTAAGGGCCCCGAAACAGGTGGAAAACAACTATCCTCCGAAATTGATGGTTTCAAAGAGATGATCTACAGGGTAAAAGCCAAATTTCCCAATGCCTCGGTATTTGCCACGACCCTTCGTCAGGTGGTCAGTTCCAACGAACACCTTTGGGGGGCTATCATGCTCGAAGGAGAGGAATGGCATGTGGTTGAGCCACGCAGGATCAATGTTCTCGACCGCATCGGCGGTGGTGATGGTTTTGTTGGCGGTATGCTGTATGGTATCCTAAAAGAGTGGGAACCTGCCAAATGGATCCAGTTTGGCTGGGCTACCGGGGCATTGGCCACCACTTTCCTGACCGACTACGCCCAACCTGCCGACGAGGATATGGTCTGGAGTATCTGGAAGGGGAATGCACGAGTCAAACGATAATTTACAATTAGACGATTGACTATTTACCATTTTCGCTAGGCAAGATAGCAGCGCCAAATAGTAAATCGTAAATGAATAAATAGTAAATGATAAGATTGTAATATAACTCATTTTCAATTTCTAAATTCGATGAACGCCGAAGATTTGAAGAGAAGATTGAAGATCTTCGCATTGAGGATCATTAAGCTGGCTGAAAGCCTTCCAAATTCATCAACAGGAAAAGTTATAGGTAATCAGATAATTCGATCCGGAACATCACCCGGTGCTAACTATCGTTCAGCCTGTTTAGGCAAATCAGACAAGGATTTTCTGAATAAGCTGAAGATGGTAGAAGAAGAATTAGACGAAACAATTTATTGGTTGGAATTACTCGTTGAATCAGGCTTAGTAAAATCAAATCTTCTTGATGATCTTATTTTGGAAAATCAAGAGCTGTTTAAAAAAATTGCCAGTTCAATTACAACGATGAAAAAGAAACTAAATCGAGAATAGATTGACTATTAGACGATTTACTATTTACCATTTACGCAAAACAAGATTGCAGCGCCAAATAGTAAATAGTAAATAATTAAATTGTAAATTATTGAAATGTTAAGATTGACAATTTGCGCAAAGCAAGATTGCAGCCTCAAATAGTAAATAGTAAATAATTAAATTGTAAATTAATGTTATGATATACTTTTCAAAAGGTTCAATCAACGATGAATTAACCAACGATGATCTGAAATTTGGATTGTTTAAGGCTTTCCAAAAACTAGGACAACGTAAGAAAGTACTGGCCATACCACCGGATTACACGCGTCTGCCAAGTCGTGCAGGAGAACTCACTGAGCTTACCTGGCAATACTATGGTGATTCATTGACTGATGTATTGCCAGCCTTAGGAACACATACGCCAATGACTGCCCACCAGATTGCGCACATGTTCGGGACCATGCCGGCATCCCTGATCAGGGAGCACGATTGGCGGAACGACGTGGTGACCGTGGGCGAGGTGCCGGCCTCTTTTGTATATGACGTTTCGGAGGGTGCGGTTAATTTTCCATGGCCCGCGCAGGTGAACAAACTGTTGCTGGAGGGGAATTTTGATTTGATACTCTCTATCGGACAGGTGGTTCCCCACGAAGTGGTGGGAATGGCCAACTACAACAAGAATATTTTTGTGGGTACCGGCGGTGTTGAAGGGATCAACAAGAGCCACTTTATTGGCGCAGCTTATGGCATGGAACGTATGATGGGCCATGCAGATACGCCGGTGCGCAGGGTATTCAACTACGCTTCTGAAAATTTTACCCAAAACCTGCCAATCGTCTATGTTCAAACGGTCGTCGGACTGGATAAGACTGATGGTAAAATAAAGACCCGCGGACTTTTTATCGGCGACGATACTGAAGTATTCGACCTCGCTGCAAAACTTTCCCTGCAGATCAACTTCGAGATGCTTGAAAAGCCGCTTAAGAAAGTGGTGGTTTATCTTGATCCTACGGAATTCAAGAGTACCTGGCTGGGAAATAAATCGATTTACCGTACCCGGATGGCGCTAGCCGACAATGGGGAACTGATCATTCTTGCACCTGCATTGGTCGAATTCGGCGAAGACAAGGAGATCGATCGCCTGATCAGAAAATATGGCTACTTCGGAACGCCGGCCACGCTGAAGGCATGTGAAGAACATGAAGAGATCCGCAACAACCTGAGCGCCGCCGCACACCTGATTCATGGCTCTTCGGAAGGCCGGTTCAACATCACCTATTGTCCTGGAGAGGAACCCGAAAACCTGACCCGGCTTGAAATTGAGAGTGTGGGCTTCAAGTATGCGAGCCTGGCAGAGATGCTAAAAATCTACGATCCCAAAAAATTGAAGGATGGCTTCAATATCAGGCCCGATGGCGAAGAAATCTTTTATATTTCGAATCCGGCGCTGGGACTGTGGGCATTCCGGGATCGGTTTAAATATTAAGAAACGAAGAAAAGAGGTAGAGAATGGGCGAGTGGGAGAGGGGGAGAATGCAACTCCAAAAAATCCGGCATTGTTCATAACTCATATCTTATAACTCATATCTCATAACTCATATCTCATAACTTGCATCGAGAAGTACAATTATTTTATTGAACACGAATAAAGCTAGAATGAAGATCATCATCGACGACAAAATCCCTTATATCCAGGGTGCCCTGGAGCCTTTTGCGGAGGTGGTTTACCTGCCGGGATCCAAGACTACGGCAGAAGTGGTCAAAGATGCGGATGCCATCATCTCCCGTACGCGGACCATCTGCAACGAGGCGTTGTTGTCGGGATCTTCGGTAAAAATCATCGCATCGGCGACCATTGGTTTTGACCATATTGATACTGATTACTGCGATAAAGCCGGAATCAAATGGACCAATGCCCCGGGATGCAATGCGAAATCAGTGGAGCAATACATCGCCTCGGCCATCATGGTAATGGCAGAGAAAAAGGGCTGGACGTTGGCTGGTAAAACGATCGGTGTAGTGGGTGTAGGCAATGTAGGATCGAAAGTTGCCACTATTGCCGAAATACTGGGTATGCGGGTTTTGCTGAACGATCCTCCCCGTGCCAGGGTTGAAGGGGAGAAAGGGTTTGTATCCCTAGATAAAATTTTGGAAGAATCAGATATCATCACCCTGCATGTCCCACTTAATCAGGAAGGGGTGGATGCTTCGTGGCATTTGGTTAATGACCGGCTGTTTGCCCGTATGTCGCGCAAACCGGTATTCATCAACAGTTGTCGGGGTGAGGTAGTCGAAACAGCGGCCTTGAAACAGGCCATTCGCAGCGGTCAGGTTTCGGGCGCCATTGTGGACTGTTGGGAAAATGAACCGAATATTGATTTGGAACTTTTATCGCTGGTAGATCTGGCAACTCCGCATATCGCTGGTTACTCAAGGGATGGAAAAGCAAAGGGGACTGAAATGAGCGTTCAGGCGGTCAGCCGTTTTCTTGGACTGGCTTCAAAAAACTGGAAAGCATCCAATGTGGAGAGGCCCCTGGTTTCAGAAATCCTGATTGACGGAACCAACAAGACGGTCCAGCAAATTCTTGCCGAAGCCATTCTGGCGACCTACGATATCCGGGAGGATGATGCCAGGTTAAGAGCCAGTGTCGAAACATTTGAGAAACAACGTGGGGATTATCCGGTACGAAGGGAGTTTCCGGCGTTTACCGTAGCCGGGAAATTTAGCAGTCCAAAGGTGATTGACAAACTGAAGAGAATGGGATTTAAGATATAATATGAAGGTAGTCAGGTAATTAATTACAAGTTACAAATTAAAAATTACAAATGAAAAAAGCAGATATCGGGCTGATTGGATTGGCCGTGATGGGTGAGAACCTTGTTTTGAACATGGAAAGCAAAGGCTTTACCGTGGCAGTTTTCAACAGGTCGGTCGACAAAGTTGACAAATTTATTGCAGGCCGTGGTGCCGGTAAAAAATTTATCGGATGTCACAGCATTGCTGAGCTATGCGCAAATCTTGAGCGTCCCCGCAAGGTGATGATGCTGGTAAAAGCAGGTTCGCCTGTGGATGACTTTATTGAGCAGATCATTCCCCACCTTGAACCAGGGGATATCATCATCGATGGTGGAAATTCACATTTCCCAGACACCATTCGACGGACGCAATATGTCGAAAGCAAAGGGTTGCTTTTCATTGGGACTGGAGTCTCCGGCGGCGAAGAGGGGGCGCTTTTGGGTCCTTCGATGATGCCGGGTGGATCGCCTGCAGCCTGGCCGGCAGTTAAAACCATTTTCCAGGCGGTGGCTGCAAAAGTCGATGGCGAACCTTGTTGCGATTGGGTTGGCGAAAACGGCGCCGGCCATTTCGTGAAGATGGTGCACAATGGTATCGAGTATGGCGACATGCAAATCATTTGCGAAGCCTACCAGATCATGAAGGAGCTTCTTGGAATGACGGCAGATGAGATGCACGATACCTTTGCCGAGTGGAACAAAGGCGACCTTGACAGTTACCTGATCGAAATTACCCGCGATATCCTGGGATTCAAAGATGAAAAAGGGGAGCCGCTGGTCGAGAAAATTCTGGATACCGCCGGCCAAAAAGGTACCGGTAAATGGACCGCCGTCTCCGCCCTCGATTTAGGTATACCGCTGACGCTGATCGGCGAGTCGGTTTTTGCCCGTTGCCTTTCCGCTCAAAAGGATATTAGGGTGAAAGCATCCAAGGTTTTAAGCGGTCCGGAGAAGAAATTCACAGGCGATCGTGCTCAATTCCTAAGCGACCTGAAAGATGCCCTGTTCGGTGCAAAAATTATCTCTTATGCCCAGGGTTATGACCTGATGGGCGAAGCGGCCAAAGAGTTCAAATGGAACCTGAACAATGGCGGCATAGCGCTAATGTGGCGTGGTGGCTGTATCATCCGTTCCGTATTTTTAGGCAAAATCAAAGAGGCATTTGACAAGAACCCTGGTCTGGAACATTTGTTGCTCGATGCATATTTTAAAGCAACGATTGAAAAAGCACAGGCCGGTTGGAGACGCGTGATGGCCAGTGCATTTACCAATGGCATTCCGGTGCCATGCCTCGCCACGGCGTTGACCTATTTCGACGGTTTCCGCAGCGAAAGGCTTCCTGCCAATCTGTTACAAGCACAACGCGACTATTTTGGCGCCCATACCTACGAAAGACTGGACAAACCACGCGGTGAATTTTTCCACACCAACTGGACCGGCAGGGGAGGGGATACCGCCTCAACAACCTACACCGTGTAGAGACGTTCGGACGAACGTCTCCTCCAATCAAAGGAATCGCTCTGTACAGCCGCCCGGCCGGGCGGCTCGCTTGAAGCATCAGTATAATCTGAATACACAGCTGTCCCCCAGGGGCGGCTGTTTTTTTTTTTTTTTGAATGGGATATATAACTCTCCGGTTTTCTGAAATTGGATTTGCCTGGGATCCGCAGGGTTCAATTCACGGAAACCCATTAATAATCTATAATATATTCATCTTAAGAGGGTTTTGTCTGCAGTCAAATACAGAAGCAATTGTGATAATATGCCCGCTTAACCAGTAAATTATCTAGTAATTACTTTCAATCAGGTACCTAAAATCCTCTTTGTAATCGATTAATAGTTCCTCTTTCTGACCAACAAATGGATTATTTTCAAGTAGAGATACTTTTTCAATAATTCTGTTGATTATTTTTCTTGCAACTCTTGGACTTACTTCAAAAGAATAGTAATCAAATATGTCTTTGAGTTGTCTTTCTGATTGCCCGGACCATTTAATTTCTATTTCCATTTCTGTGCCTTCTTCTTGAGATCTTGGTGAGATATAACCCGCCCAGCATCACTATCTTGTTTTGCAAGGTTAATTATTTCATGAAAGTTCTCTAAAGACATTGGTTTTAAACTTCTTTCATGAGAAATCTTTTTCTCTTGTTTAATGAAAGATTCAAGCTTAATTAAAAGAGTCTCGTCATCGATCCTAAGAAACTCTTCGATTAGCCCTAGTTTTCTGGCTTGTATGTTCATGTTTTTAACTCTTTCTACAAATATAAAGAATATGATGGAGAATTTTTGCCGAGGTTGGGTTTATTCTTTAGTTCAATCGTAGAGATTAGCTTTGAAGTCAAAACTAATCGAATAACCAACCAAAAATGATTAAATTCGTATTGTGATAAATTTTGATGTAATATCCATATTATCTGCAGTTTATTGATTTTCAGATTTATCTTTCAATTGAAATTATATGAATCCCAGGGTAAATGAAGTCGAAGCAGATTAGGACTACACATTGCTGATTACCTTCGATAACGGCGAGAAGAAACGTTTTGATGCGAAACCCTATTTGGAAACGGGAATTTTCAGCGAATTAAAAGAGCTGGAAATATTCTATTCCGTAAAACCTTTCAAGGGAAGTATCGAATGGTCAAATGGTGCAGATCTTTGTCCGGATACACTCTATTTGGATGGAGAGGAATGCTAAAACCTGCAAGTTATAGGGCTCAACCAATTATCTTGAATGTTAATTGCCTCTCCGACATGATTTAACCTATTATTTTGCTAATTTTACAGATAAGCCGACTAACCTCGTACCAATCCAAAGGTCGTTTGCAGGCTGTGTATAATCATGTTGGATATTTAAACGAGTTGCCAACAATTATTAAAAGACACATAACCAATGGAATTTACATCGGAACAAAAAACGATATTTCAATTCGTAAGTCAAGAAAGTGGACACGGAATTATTGATGCAGTTGCTGGAGCAGGGAAGACAACTACAATAATGGAATGTGCAACATTTGTTAAGGATAAAAGTACAATTCTATTCTGTGCATTTAATAATAGTATTTCCAACGAAATAGCACGAAGATTTCTAAAACTTGGATTAAATGAAGTTACTGTTAAGACAATACATGCATTAGGGCGACAAATACTTCAAGACAATAATACTTCAGGACGGCCAATCACTCTTGAAGAAGATAAATATAAAGAACTTATAAAAAGTAAAGAGATACAAGAAAAACTAAGAATACACTTTGAGGAGATTCTGAAAATTAATGGTTTCGAAGTAGATGAATTCGATGATAGAAAAAACTTTGCAGCAAATAATTTAGTAAACAAAATTAACTCAAGACTTCTTGATATAAATTTTAAATATAGAGCAACGTTGACAAAAGAAGAATTATCGGAATTTGAAAGTCTTATAATTCATTTCGGAATTTTCAATGAGATTGAAGTCGCTAAGAAAAATTTCAATGAAGAACTTAAAGCATACTTTGAATGTCATAAACTTTTGCTTGAAGCGGGAAATGAACTATCAAGAAAGACAATGATTATTGATTTTACAGATATGCTTTATTTGCCATATAAGTGGAACCAACAACCTACAAGAAGATATGAATTCTTGTTTATTGATGAATGCCAAGATTTATCCAAATCACAGTTTGCTGTAGCTGCTAAATATGGTAAGAAAGATGGTAGAATATTAGCAGTAGGGGACCCCAGTCAATCTATTTATGGTTTCACAGGTGCAGACATTAATTCATTTTTTCGTGTTAAAGAATATACAAAAGCATTACAATTGCCACTTACTATTTGTTTTAGATGTCCTAAAAAAGTAATTGAGCTTGCCCAAACAATACGAGAGGATATTGTGGGTAATAAAGAAGAGGTTGGGATATTAGATACTATTCTATTTGATGACGTGATTAATTTAACTAAACCTGGAGACTTAATAATTTCAAGACTTCGAGCACCTATTGTACTAATGGTTTTTAGCTTTATTGATAAAAATATTAAAGTCCAAATTCATGGAGATGAAGTACGAGAAATCATTAGCGAGATAAAGAATATTTTCAAGCAAAATGAACTTAATGTTGTTATATCAACACTATCTGATGAATTTAATGAACTCGAATTAGAGGTAAAAAAAAGATGGAAGTGGATTATTTCAAAAAATGCTGAACGAATTATTGACAATACAGAAAGAAATCTATACATAGATAACGAGAACAATTATCTTGATAGAAAATTAGAGTTTCTTCATAAAAAGTATGAACAGTGGAAAAATGATTGTGACACTTTAAATGATATAATTAGAAAAATAAAGGAGTTTATATCTGCTACTGAGAATTCTATTAAACTATCTACTATTCATAGAGCAAAGGGATTAGAAAATGAACGGGTTTTTATTTTAAATTATGATGAACTTCCTTATTATAGACTTCAACAGAAAGACTGGGAAAGAACACAAGAACTCAATTTAAAGTATGTTGCAATTACAAGAGCATTGAAGGAATTATATCTAGTAGAGACAAAAAAGATTGATATTCTTGAAGATGAGGAAAGTTTATTTGATAATTTACCATTTGACTGATATGAAAAATAACTACTGGCAATAACTTCTGCCCAAAAGCCAGCAAGGACTAATCAGGACAAATCCAATGTTTGTAATTAATAGCAATGATCATACCAAATAAAAACCAAAAATTTCCATTGGCGAATTATAAAAGACTCTGTTTAAAAAAAAAACATTTTTAAAAATCCCAACATTATTGTTGGTGACTACACATACTATGACGATTTCGAAAATGTAGGGAACTTTGAGAAAAACGTAATATATCATTTTGATTTTATAAACATGAGGGCGTCTAAAAAAGGATGCCCTCTTTTTATGCTTCAAATCGCAGAAAAATTCGGAACGAGAATAAATTCTGACAACCATTCTTGAACTTTCAGTTTGAAGTCTAAAATTGAGTTTTTAATGGTC
>JALOCD010000171.1 GCA_023228025.1 Prolixibacteraceae bacterium
CACCCCTTATATTCGAAAGTTACAATTATAAATGGGGAAAGATAAAAACTTCATCTATCGGAGATGCTAGTTTACCGTTTGGGGCTCCTATTTCTGATTTAGCCCCCTCAACGTTAATACGAACAGATGGTTCACCAATTTACATCATGGATTATGACGGAACCGTTCTTAAAAAGCGCCATGTGTCCTACGAAGCTTTTATGGCGTTCGGGTATAGGTGGGAAGACGTAAAATATCTGTCCTCGCATGGTATGCCTGGGTTAACTCATCCGAGCGTTTTATATAAAGACAAGCACCCTTCTGGTTCTTTGGTGGTTATCCCAGGAATCCCCAAGGTATATTTGATAAATAAAGGTCAGTTACATCATATCGTTAGCCCGCTAGCGTTCGAAAGTAATAATTACGATTGGTCAAAAATAAAAACGGCAACTTCGCAGGATGCACTACTACCTATTGGAGATAGCGTGGACACCAGGCAAGGAACAATGGTTTTGAGTAACGGTATATTTTTTATTGATTATGACGTCTCGGGTATTCTAAAAAGGCCCGTGGGCCCGTGGGAGTGTTATGCAGACAGGTTCCACTATAACTCGAGCGACTGGTTTAACGTCGCGGATCCATCTTGGCTACCAACTCGTACGGGTTCCCTGTTAACGTGTTAAAATATTACGTGCATGGAGAAACAAAACAGTAATCCTTTGGTTAGTATAATTGTATTGAACTGGAACGGGTTAGAAGACACTAAAAAATGCCTGAAATCAATTGATAACCTTGACTATAATAATCTTGAAGTTATAGTAGTCGACAATGGTTCTTCTGATGATTCAAAAAGCTATCTCAAGAACGTAAAAAATATTATCTTTGTAGATAATAAAGTTAATGACGGGTTCGTTGGTGGTAATATTCTAGGCCTGCAACAAGCACATGGTGAGTATATACTGCTTCTGAATAATGATGCGGTTATATCTTCTGACTACATAACTATTGCCCTAGGAGAATTTAGCAAAGGTACAAATATCGCAGCGGTCGGGGGTAAAGCTTATAATTGGGGACCGAATCAAGATGCATATGACCCGTCCAATTCATATTTTAGTTACCACAACATAGACCCTTTTACGGCCGAAGCCACTTATCTGCAGTCTGATTCTGGAGTATCACAGAACGTGAATAGCCTTTCTGGATCGTGTGTAATGATCAAAAAATCAGTTATTGATAAGCTGGGTTTCTTTTATAAACCCTACTTCGCGTATTTCGAAGAGACCGACCTTTTTGCCCGCTATAAAAGAGCTGGGTATAAGATAATCTATAGCCCAAAGCTTGTCATATGGCATAAAATAGGCGCTAGCTCTAGCGGTAGCTTTCAATACTACCAACTCTTAAAAAATAGGTTTATATTTGCGACACGCAGTTTTGATTTTTGGCATTACAAAAGATTTTTGTATCACTACCTAAAGCTGTCTATCCCCTGTTTGTGGCTATCATTTAAAGATAATAACCAACAAGTGATGCATAAGTCATATGCCAAAGCTTTTTTGTTTATATTAGTCACCTGGCCATATTGGGTGCTCAGCAGGTTAGGCATTAAGATTAATCATCCAAAAAGTTACAACGAGCTAATCACTGTGGAGCAAAAGGGCTTATCCTTCATAGTAGACTGCACTAAATTAGATGATAAAAGCCTAGCCAGAACAATAGACACCGCAACGTCGCTTTGGCAGTCAAAACCACAGCATGAGTACGTCCTGGTAGTTAATAAAGCACAAAAAGTTGCTTTAAAAGAAAACATATCTGGGATATTTTGCGTGAGAGATAAAGAACTGTTAGATACATCACCACTTAATGTTGGGTGGTTGAGTTCAGTCAAAGATAAAATAGTTTTTAGTAAATCTCTAAATAATTTAAATTTAGCCTCTCTGGAAGATGCATCATACCGCGCAACAAGAAATGGCAAAAAAGTAGTTTTCTTTAGCAAAAGCAAAGTTGATGTGGCGGATGCGCTCCAGTGTGAGAGCTTAATTAGTACCTGCATTATTGATAGGTCCCTGCTGACAACACAGGTTGGTATACAAAAAGACAGGTTTGACGATAGTATCATACGGATATTTTGTTATGCTTACGCTGGAAATTTATTATCAGTTGATACGCTCAACAAGTCTGACACTATGCACAGTTCTGAGCTGCTTTCATATAACATCACCAACGCCATGCGTGAAGAAGCTAGGCAACAATATTCACACGACAAAAAATATTACAAAGGCGATTCTTGGTGGCACTATTATCTTGATAAACATTACAGGGTCTCACAGATTGTGGCCACCTCAAAATGGTTGATAAGCATTAAGATACCCCCGAGACTCAAAATAGCTAGGGTAAAAAATGTATTTATCTATGCGGCGACACTAAACCGAAAACAATTTGCAACAGAACTCAAACATATGCGTAACGATTTGTTAAAAATGGGATGGCGCGATGATAAGATTACACACCTACAAAAAGAAGAGATACCAAAAATATGTGACTATTATCTTGAACACCACAAAGACATGCCCGTCTTTATCATCACCAGAGACCGAGTCACAGATTTAAAAAAGCTCATAGCTTGGCTTGAAACATGTCAGATGACCAAGATTATCATTGTAGACAACGATTCTATCTATCCGCCCTTAAAGAAATATTTAGAAGAGACAAAATACCAGGTAATCAATACTAGACAGAATGTGGGGCATAAAGTCATGTGGGAAAGCGGTATAGTAAAAGCACTGGCCCCTTATAGTTTTTATATTGTTTCTGACCCCGATATATTACCAGAAGATAGTGCCACGAACTCTATCATGTATTTTATGGAATTACATAAAAAATATATAGCATACCAAAAAATTGGTTTTGGCTTACGGATTGATGATTTACCAGATTGGTTCGAAAATAAAAAAACTGTAATCGATTGGGAAAACCAGTTCTGGAAGACTACCCTAGAAGATAGCGTTTATGATGCGGGGTTAGATACAACGTTTGCTGTTTATAAGCCATTTAACTATAAGTATTTTTTGCACCCCAGTATCAGGACCGGCTACCCGTATATCGCGAGACATATGCCGTGGTACATCGATAATTCTAAAGAACTGTCAAAAGAAGAACTATTTTATCGCTTAAGAGCCAGCCGGGACGTCTCTACCTGGAATCTCGACTCTCTCCCTGAAAAATACGTTAAGGAACTAAAAAGACAAGGTATATATTAGGACTTGAGTTTAGACTTTATATGTCTCGCAGATTTTTTTGATAATTCTTTAAACCTATAGACAATACTATGTTTTAATTCCTTCTTGAGTTTATTAATTTCTTTATCTCGATTTTCGAGGGCGAGCTTATGGTTTGTTAGCGTGCCCTCATAAAATGCCTCAAAATGATCTATGGGGCTAAAATTAGCTATTTTCATGGGTTTAACCCTGGTGCTTGGCTTCGCAATACCCACAAACTGGAAGGCTGATGCATCTGGTTTAGCAATCATTCTATAGAACTTATCTGTCGCCTTAATACCGATTTTATCAAGTTCTCTCTCGACCAGTTTCTTGGGGTAGTCTTTAGTCACAAAATCTAAAGCCTCGATTTCGTAACCAGCGGCAGAAAATATGTTAAACACTTCGTCCTGTGTATAAAAATGCAAGTGAGTTTTATCAAGCAACCCAGTCTCTGCATATTCGAATTTTCCCCCCAGCAATTCTAGCCGTATGGCTATGTGAGCCATGTTCGGTACAGAAAATAATACGCTTCCGTTTTTAGCCAAATGATTTTTGATATTCTTTAACACCTTGGCCGGATCCACTAGGTGCTCGATTACATCACCAAAGTTTATAATGTCATAATCTTTATCGATGTCATTCAGGTTATTTGTTTCAATATTTAAATTGTATACTTTTCGCAATTTTTTCTTGGCGGCCTTATAGTCATCATCATCCAGCTCGATACCGTCAACAGCACAATTTTTTCTTTTGATAAGTTCTACCCCAAAATTACCGCTGCTGCACCCCACGTCCAACACCTTGGCTTTGTCTGGCACTAAATGAAATATCTTATACCAAGATGTATTTGTGTAGGCACTTTCGTCTCCGAATGAACTGTCACTATAGTTAGACATTACTTAAAAAATCCTTTAAATTGTTTGAACAAATTTTATGAATCCTTTTATGCACATCAGCTTCTCCCCAATCCCACCATTTTATTTTAAGTAGTTTCTTGATCTGTCTTTTTGGAAATCGATATTTAACTATTTTTGCGGGGTTCCCTGCTACAATCGCATATGCTGGTACATCTTTTACTACTACCGATCCAGCTGCAATAACTGCGCCATCTCCCACCTTAACACCAGATAAAATAATAGAGCGATACCCTACCCACACATCATTGCCTATTATCACATCACCCTTGGATGACGGATGCCCCTTAATTTGGTCTGCTTCTGGCCAATAGTGTGGCAAAGCAGGAAATGGGTAAGTCGATACCCAATCAACCCTGTGATTGCCACCTAATAATATTGCCACCTCATCTGCGATAGATGTATATTTGCCTATTATTAGATTGCTACCGTCTTCCCAGTCGTATACTTTTGGATTTCCGTAGGTGTAGTCACCGATTTGGTACTTTTTATCTACCAAGTCTCTTGTGTAGAATTCGGTATAAAAGCCTTTACCCTTCATTGCCGACCCATTTATTCTCTAAGTACTTAATACCTTCCCATTCTTCGCCGTTCACTCCAGATAATTTACCCGAACTTATAACAAAGTCTTCGCTATTATTATAGGCCACAGGGTCATTCCTATCTTTACCAAAAAGCACCGAATATATCTTATATGCGCCCGGCCCGATATCAAGATTTATGTCAATTTTGGCCTCATTTTTATTAGTCAAATCTTTTACATTTATAGTATTGGTAGCAAAAACTACTTCATTATTCTTTAAAATAACAATGCCTGCTATTTTAATGTTATTTAATTTTGGCCAGCTAAGCTTGATTGTCGCTTTATCGCCAATTTTAAAGATGTTGTTTTCTGCATTACCTTTAAGTATTTTTACATCAAATTCCGAAGATGCCCCAGCTTCTGCCGTGCCTAGATTATCTTTATCATATTCGAATGCTATA
>JALOCD010000053.1 GCA_023228025.1 Prolixibacteraceae bacterium
GATTGAAAATGTTTTTGGGGTCCCAGAGCCGCTTCACTTGTTTGATCAGTTCGAAATTGTGAGCGCCAAGGATGACAGGGATAAATTCGCCCCTGAGTCTCCCATCGCCGTGCTCCCCACTAAGCGATCCCCTGTATTTTTTGACCAGATGGGCGATTTTGGTAGCAATCGTACGGAATAAAACGACCCCCTCAGGATCTTTGAGGTTGATGACTGGCCTGAGGTGAAGCTCTCCGGTTGCTATGTGCGCATGGTAAACACAATTCAATCCGTAGGCAGCCATGATCTCTTTAAATTCTGCGATGTATTTGGATAATACTCTTGGATCGACCGCCGTATCCTCCACCAGCGATACAGGCTTTGCATCTCCGGGAATGTTGGAAAGCAGGCCAAGTCCAGCCTTGCGCAGGGCCCAAACTTTTTTTGTATCCTCACCCGTTACCAGGGGGAAGTGGTATCCAAACCCGGCGGCTCTGAGTTCTCCTTCCAGGGCCTGGTGCAACGATGCGATCTCCTCTCTGGTCTCACGGGCCCACTCAAGGACCAGGATCGCGGCAGGCTCACCTTGCACAAAGAATCTGTTCTTTCTCTGCTCGATGCTTTCGAGGGTGCATTTCAGAATCACATCATCGATGAGTTCGATGGCGCCAGAGTTGTATTTCAAGGCAATCAAGTTGCCCTCCATCGCCTCCTCCAGTGAGTGAAAGTGGATGCATACCAGCCCGATCTCTTTGGGTGGCAGGGGGACCAGGTTCAATTTGATTTCTGTCACAAATAGCAAAGTCCCTTCCGAGCCGGCGATCAATTTTGAGAAATTGAAACGGGATGAGCTGTCAGAGAATAGTTCGCTGTGCATCAACTCATCCAGGGCATATCCTGTATTTCTCCTCCGTAATGCTTTTTCGGGATACTCCGTTTCGATCTGCTCCTGGTTTTTTGGATTAGAGAGCATCGTTTCAATCTGCCGATAAAGAGAATTTTCGAGCCGGTCGCCAACTGTTTTGTCTTTAAATTCCTGGTAAGAAAGGGCTTTGAATGTTACTTCAGAACCATCTGACAGGTAGCCGGTAACTTCCAGCAGGTGATCCCTGGTGCTGCCAAAGATGAGGGAATGTGCCCCGCAGGCATTGTTGCCGACCATACCGCCAATCATGCAGCGGTTGGAGGTGGAGGTCTCCGGACCAAAGAAAAGGCCAAACTGCCGAAGGTGAATATTGAGTTCGTCCAGCACTACTCCCGGTTGGAGCCTTACCCAGCTCTCCGCTTTGTTGACCTCCAAAATTTGGGTCATTGTCCGGGACAGGTCCACAACAACGCCACTGCCGACTACTTGCCCGGCCAGCGAGGTGCCCGCTGTCCTGGGGATGATCCCTAAATTGTGTTGATTACAAAATAATATCACCCGAAGAATGTCCTCTTTGTGCTTTGGAAATACGACAGCAACAGGACGTTCTTTATATGCTGAAGCATCTGTGGAATAGAGTATTAGTGTTGATTCGTCTGTTAACAAATTCCCTTCAATCTCCTGTTTCAGCGTCGAAAAATCAATCATCTACCATAGCGATTTAAAAATAAATATGTAATTTTGAAAAATTTTTAATCCACATTTGAATCGTTTGAAAACATATAATCAATATCGATCGAATGATTCAAATCTGTTATCCCCATTCAAAATACGAAGTTAGGAGAAAAATCTTGATTGTGATGGGAGCTACGTGTTCAGTTTTATCAATGAAAAGGAAAAGTTAACCTTACAAAAAACCAATATGGCATCAGAAGTAAATACCAAATTTTTACAAGACAAACGACTAGATCGCATTGCCTCCGATATATTACGTCCTGTGGGGGTCGACCGGAGCTTTTTAATATGGATGTCTAGTCTTACGATGCTTCTATTTGTCTGTTTATATGCCTATTACATTCAATTAGACAAGGGTTTGATCGTCACCGGCTTGCGTGATTATGTCAGCTGGGGGATGTATATCTCCAATTTTGTCTTTTTTGTTGCCACAAGTTTGGTTGGGATGCTGATCAGCTCTGTCCTGGGGATGATGGGCTACAAGTGGGTCAAGCCGATTGGCCGAATTGCTGAAATCATCGCCGTTGCCTTCTCGGCTGTTGCCGGAATAGTTATCGTTTCAGATATGGGACGACCTGAGCGTCTCCCATTCGTTTTCATGTTTGGAAGGATACAGTCACCCATTTTATGGGACGTGACCGTGGTGACCACCTACATGACCCTCAGTATTTTGCTTTATGTTTTCACCATGATTCCTGATATGGCTATCAGCAGGGGAAGAATTGGCCATACACCGCCCTGGCTGCAAAAGACATACGAATTGCTATCCTTTAACTTTCAGCACAAACCGGAGCAATACAAGATACTTCTGAAGGCGGTCCGGATCCTTTTGATACTGATTGTGCCGACTGCCTTCGCCATCCATACGGTTACCTCCTGGCTTTTTGCAGTCACCACCCGGCCGGGTTGGGACAGCACCATCTTCGGGCCTTACTTCCTTACCGGCGCCTTCGTGGCTGGATCTTCTGCTGTAATTATTCTGATGTTTATAGTCAGGAACAATTACAAACTGAGCAGGTATATCACCGTTGAACATTTTGACAAAATGGGCAAGCTGCTTTTCCTCGTTTCGATTGTTTATTTCTATTTCAACCTGAATGAATACCTGGTTCCTGCATACAAAATGAAGACATTCGAAGCCCGGCACCTTATTGAATTATTTACAGGGGAGTTTGCTTTTATGTTCTGGAGTGTGCAGTTGCTGGGATTAATCATCCCAATGATCCTGCTCCTTTTCAAATCCATGCGTAAACCAGCTCCGATGTTTATCATTGCCATAGTGGTATTAATTGCATCCTGGTTCAAACGATTGTTAATAGTGGTTCCCACCATGGAAGCTCCTTTTTTGCCCAAACAAAATGTACCGGATGCATGGATGGTCTATCATCCTACCATTGTTGAGTCAGCGATAACTGTTGGGACCATTACACTTGCGGTGATGATCATTTCCGTTCTGATGAAGCTGTTCCCGGTTATCCCTATCTGGGAAATCGCGGAGGAGGAGAGTGCCCATCCTGATCAACAGCCAGTTGAATAATCGAATTGCAACGACAAATGATACTTAAATCTATTTTTTTTGTTCTTCTCAATTTTATTGTGGCCGGACTATTTGCCCAGACAACACCCTGGGATGTTCCAGCCGATCGTAGCGCTAAATTGAGTACAACCGCATTCACCGATCAAAACAGAAATACCGGGAGAAATCTATACCAGGCCAACTGCAAATCCTGCCATGGAGATCCCGGTAAGAACAATGTCATTAAACTGGTACCCCCGCCACCCGATCCTGCTGCCACCCAATTGCAACAGAATACAGATGGTTCGCTGCACTTTAAGATCAGCGAAGGACGTGGGGCCATGCCCTCTTTCAAGAACATTCTGAACTCTGCCGAAATTTGGAATATCATTGCCTTTCTCCGGACTTTCAACAAGGATTACCAGCAACAACTGGCGGTTAAGCCGACTTTCGGGGGCGAAGTATTTGACAAGGTTGAACTGAAGCTAACGGCAGATCAAACACATACCACCATCGTAGCTCAATTAACCGGATTTAAGGGATCATTGGTGAAACCCATCGCCGGACTTGAAGTTAAGCTTTTTGCCGTACGTTATTTTGGTAACCTGATGGTTGATAAGCCAATGGATACTAATGCTGAGGGAAAGGCGCTATTTTCTTGTCCTAAAAACCTACCGGGAGATGCATCCGGTAACGTATCGTTGGTAGCCCAACTTTCGAATGAAGAGCTTTTCGGTCTTGTAAAAACCGAATCCACCTTGGCCATTGGGCTGCCGACCGATAGGCCACCGCTCAATGAACCACGAGCCCTTTGGAATGTAGTTCAGAAGACGCCGGTATGGCTGTTGATTTCTTATCTGGCATCCGTGTTGGTCGTTTGGGGATTTATTGTTGTCGTACTCCTGAAACTCAGGACAATTTCCAAACTTGGAGAGTGATTTACGTACGATGAGAAAAAGCAATATACAAACCGAAATTGACGCTTGCTTCCTTTACCGAAAACTGGCAGAGCATGAGGCTGATGAGACCATCTCCAAGGTGTTCCTAAAAATGAGTGAGATTGAAAGAGGTCATGCTGAGGCTTTTGCAAAACGGGAGAACATCGGCTTGGACAACTTAATTCAACCTTCCTGGAGAGCAAAAACCATTCACTTGATTGGTAAAATATTTGGGTACGATTACGTTTTGGGAGCGTTGATGGATACCGAAAAGAGCCTCTCCAATGCAATCGTTTCTGTTAAGAAAAAGAACAATCTCGAACTTACCGGAGCTGAAACCAATCATGTAAAAATCCTGCGTGCATTGATTGATAAGGAGGAAAATGTTTCGGGAGCGCAATTGGCGAAATTTGAAACCAGGCACCGCTCTGTTGGAGGTAATGCCATACGGGCAGCTGTATTGGGCGGGAATGACGGTTTGGTTTCCAACTTTAGCCTTGTGATGGGAATTGCGGGTGCAACATCCGGACAAGCGGGCGTTTTATTGGCCGGACTTGCCGGATTGCTGGCAGGGGCCTTGTCCATGTCGTTGGGCGAATGGATCTCAGTGAAGAGTTCCCAGGAATTGTATGAAAACCAGATGCAACTGGAGATGGACGAACTGGAGACAAATCCGGAAGGAGAAAGGGAGGAGATGGCCTTAATCTATATTGCCAAGGGAATTCCTGAGGCCCAGGCAAATGAGATGGCTACCGAAATAATGAAAGATAAGAGTCATGCCCACAAATTTTTGGTGAAGGAAGAGTTGGGAATCAATGAAGAAGAGTTGAAGGGTTCGGCTGTCGAAGCGGCAGTTTATTCTTTTATCCTGTTCGCAATTGGTGCAGTTATCCCCGTGGTACCATTTATGTTTACAAACGGAATGAAAGCGATTATCCTAAGTGTTGGGCTTAGTACGATCGGACTATTTTTAATTGGGGCAGCTATCACCTTATTCACTGGAAAGAATGTTTGGTATTCAGGGTTCCGACAGGTAATTTTCGGTTTACTTGCCGCGGCAATAACTTTTGGCATTGGAAGAATAATTGGCATTTCCCTGGCCGGTTGAAATATTTCTTTTCAGGAGGTTGTCCCAAAAGTGAATATTTTTTACCACTAAGGACACCAAGGCAAAACACAAAGGTCTCAAATGGCTCACAATCACGTGCATGTGTTTGTGTCCTTAGTGCGTACTTTGTGCCCTTAGTGGTTAAATGAGACTTGTGGGACATCCTCCTAATCTGTTGTTGTAAGGCTTTTGATTACCTTAAATTCCGATAGAAATTCACTGGCAATTACCCTGAGTACGGTATAAGCAGGGATACCCAATATCATGCCCGGGATACCAGCCAGGGTACCAGCGATCATGGTAACAAAGAAAATTTCGAGCGGATGTGCCTTGATACTGTTTGAATAGATAATGGTTTGAAATATCATGTTATCGATAAACTGAACGACCATTACCACGATAACTATCATCACCATTAATGGCAAAGTTACGGTGGTAAAACTGGCATCCAGATTGTTGGCCAGCGCAACGACCAGTCCAAAAAGCGCACCGATCCAGGGACCAATGTATGGAATGACATTGATCAATCCGGCAAACACCCCAACCACAACCGCATGCGAAAAACCCAGTCCAATGACCGTGAAGCCCAAAGTGGAAATGATCATAACTCCCAATATTTGAAACAGCATACCTATCATGTACCTTTTTAACAGAATGCTGATGGAGTCCATCAGTTTTCCCACTCTCTCTTCATATTTTTCAGGTGATAAAATGATAATCCATTTCCCAAACATCCCATCTTCCTTCAGGAAAAAATAGAGGATAAATGATACGGAGAAAAACATCAGGAACAGATTTCCAATGACAGTTGCAATGGATCCGAAGACAGAACTGACCTGGCCGAAATTCAGAAAGCCTGAAAACTGAGTTTTAAGATACGATTCAAGCGTAGTGCTTTGCGTAAAGTTGGAAACTAAATTGGGATAATTGGTTTGTATCTGCACAAATGCGTTATTTAAATAGTTGACCACATCCTGAATGTTGATGGTAGAGAGCTGATTGACTTCAGAGGCGACCAAAGGAATCAGAAAGCTAAAGAAGCCAATGATAAAAAGCCATAAAGTCAAAATTGTCAGAAAAGAAGCCCCGCTTCTGCCAATCCTGAATTTTTTATATTGAATACGCTGGAATTGTTGGTTCAGAGGGCTACCAATTAATGACATCACTGCCGCGATCAGAATGTAGGCTACGATGTTACTGAGGTAGTAAATCATCAAACCAAAAAGAACCAAAGCTACGATGACGATGACATTTTTTATTCGCTGATCCATTTTAGATGTTTTAATCGGTTAGAAGAATTGGTAATCATCTGATATTGTTTGGATTAACTAAATTGTGGTTTCTGAGTGCAGATGCATCTAATTTATTAATTATTTGAGCTTTATCAAGAAAATAGTTTTTCGGTTTTGCTAGTTTTCGATTATTTTATTTTAAATTTGAGAGCGTCAACTACAATAACTAAAATTAAGAAAGTCCTTTTGCTTTTACCAAACAAACCAGATAAGGTAATTAAATCAATATTGTTCAAAATCTTTGAAATTAAAACTATGAAAAAACTATTTGCAACAGCAGGTTTATTGATGTGTTTTGGAGTCGTATTTGCGGGCGGTCTTCTCACGAATGGTAATCAGAGTGCCCAATATATCAGGATGTTGTCACGTAATGCATCGATCGGCTATGATGCAGTTTATTTCAATCCGGCCGGATTGATGAAATTGGAGAATGGTCTGTTTATTTCTGTACAGAGCCAGACACTTTTTCAAACGAAGACGGTTGTATCCGGTTATCCTTTGTTGAACTCTTCCACCTACGACGGAAAGATAACTGTTCCTGTTTTCCCAACTGCTTTTGCCATATACAAAAAGGATAAAATTGCCTATTCATTGGGGTTTGGTCCCAACAGCGGCGGTGGTAGCGCCGAGTTTGACAAAGGTTTGCCTTCCTTCGAAAAAGATATCTCCAATCTGGTACCCGGATTGGCCGGATTAACCAAGGTTGGTCAAAGTATTACCGGTTACAAGGCTGATATTTCTTTCAAGGGTGAATCCGTTTTCTGGGGTATCCAGGGTGGGGTTTCCTATAAAATCAACGATAAATTCTCTGTATACGGTGGATTGCGTTATATTCCCGCCACGAATACTTACTCAGGATATATTAAAAATATTCAGGTTACAGCCAATGGAACAACAAAAACAGCCTCCACCTATTTGTCAGGTGAGGTGGCCCCGATTTTGACAGGGTTGGCTGCCCAGGCTACCGCGGGTGCTAACGGTGTTCAGCCTCTGATCGCAGCCGGGGCCGGAGGATATACCCTTGGCACATTGCAGGGAGCAGGATACATTTCCGCTGCACAACGGGCTCAAATTGAAGGTGGTTTGCTTGGATTGGGTGTTACACAGGCGCAGATTAACACCATGCCAGTCTCAACCATTCAGTCCACTTTTAACAGCACAGCCGCCACGTTGAACGACCAGGCAAAAACTATGGTCGCTACGGGTGCGGCACTTGCCGATAAATCGGTTGATGTAAAGCAAACCGGCAGCGGTATTACCCCGATTCTAGGCTTAAATATTTCTCCTTGCGAAGGGTTGAACATTGGTGTGAAATATGAATTCATGACGAAATTGACCCTAACGAATAGTACAAAAGTAGACGGAACGGGATTGTTTCCTGATAAGGCAGAGAGTTCAAGTGATATTCCGGCAATATTTGCCATTGGGGCAGATTACAAGATTACCAAGAAGTTGAACCTTTCAGCATCCTTCACCAACTACAACGACAAGGGGGTCAACTGGGGCAATAATATTTACAAGCAACCACGAATCATTAACCACAACGAATGGGAACTCGCTATTGGGGGTCAATACCAGCTCCTGAAAAATGTTGCGATCAGTCTGGGATATTTGCATACCGCGATGGGGGTTTATGAGCAATTCAACAGTGATTTCAGCTATTACAGCAATTCAGAGACTTTTGGAGGCGGATTTGAAATTAAGGCTGGGAAAAACCTGACTGTTGATCTCGGAGCCCTGGTAACCAATTATGCAGATGCCAATAAGTTATTAACCAGTCCGGTTACAGGAAGCTATTTCGAGACCTATAAAAAGCACAATCTTGGATTCGCCATTGGTTTAGGATACTACTTTGGCGGAAAGTAATCGATAAATTGTTAGAGACTGTTTTAATTTAATTGTTCCCATTTTATTCAACAGAAATCACTTAATCAGGATTGTGCCGTAGGTACATAATGTCGGTAGAAAGAGAATTTAACGCATAATATCTCGTCCCGTACGGGACGGAATTTATCTCTCAATCCATTTTTTACCGACATTATATCCCTAACGGGACAAAAAAGCAAATTTTAAACAATCTCTAAGTCAGTCGACTAAAATAAGAAAGCCTGCACGTTAAATTTGCAGGCTTTCTTATTTAAATTCAACTCCCCGCCAGAATATACTTTCCTTACTATTTTTCCAAACTCTTCACTCCCAACTTGCAACTTTCATTATCGTTCTGTAGAGAAGAGCTCTGCTACTCCCGATATATGTTCCGTTTTTCCCAGCAAATAGGCAACATCCCCTTCGCAGAAAGTAAGCGTGGGTTTGGGGTGGTCGATCACCTTCTGTTCCCGCTTCAGGGCGACCAGGGTGACGCCGTATTGCTCCCTTAACCGGCTCCCGGAGAGAGTCTTCCCGATAATTGGCGCTCCTTTTGCGACCTCCATAGGGATAATCTCCACATCCGGAATATCTTTGGAGATATTAAACTTCGTTGTGCTGGTCTCCTCCAGAAAGATTCCGTAATGATCGCTTCGAATCTTGTCGATTGCGCTGTCAATCTCCGTTCTGGGCAACAGAAAATTGGCCATTACCCGTTCGAACAAATCGATGGCCGTCTCAAATTCTTCAGGAATAACCTGTGTGGCGCCTATTTTGTAAAGCGCTTCAATGTCTTCGATGTGTCTTGTTCGGACGACTATGGAGGCATGTTTGTTCAACTGCCTTACCTTGTCTATAATCACCTTCAAGACATCCAGTTTACCAATGGAGATCACTACGATGTGGGCATTCCCGACCGATGCTTTCTCCAGAATCGGAATATTGAAGGCATCGCCATAGACGACTGTTTCACCCTTAAGTTGCCGTTGGCGTGCTATTTCGGGATCGAAAACGATGGAAACGTAAGGTAGATTGTAATATTTGGCCATTTTGGAAAGATTTTGGGCGCGGGAATCTTTTCCAATTAATACGAGATGGTTCTGTAGGATAGGAATATCTATTTGCATCAGGGGAAAGAGTCCGTCGATCATCCACTTTGGTATGGGTAACCTTAATAGAAGTGCCGATATACTGGAACCCAGCTGGATTACAAACGGGGAGATTGACATGGTAATTACTGCCACGGCCAGGAAAAGCTGATAGAAATAGTCATCGAGTATGGTAAAATCTTTGCCCAGTTTGGCGAGAATAAATGAGAACTCACCTACCTGGCTCAGGGCGACCCCAACCAAAATTGTCCCCTTAAATGTGTGCCCGAGTAAGAAGGCGGTTAGGGCGCCTACCAGCATTTTTAGGACGACAACAACAGCAACAGCGGCCATGATCACTGCAAAATGTTCCGCCACAAAACTCAGGTCCAGCAACATTCCTATCGATACAAAGAAGAAGCTGGTAAAGGTATCCCGGAAGGTGATAAGGTTACCAAATGCATCGTGGCTGTATTCTGATTCGGAGATCATCAGGCCTGCCAGAAAGGCGCCAAATGCAAGCGGCATACCCATTTGGTATGTCAGCAGTGCCACGGAGAGACAAATAAGCAATACGATCATCATGAACAGCTCCTGGTTGCGGGTCATGGCGATTTTGTGCAACAGCTTCGGCATCAGCCATCTGTTTCCGACATACAGGAACCCGATGATGAATACCGATTTGATTGCCAGGAGGAAAAGCTGGCCACTGTAGTCAATCTCACCTCCACCTAAGAATGGAGTAAAGAGCATCAATGGTACCAGAATAACATCCTGAAAGATCAGGATTCCCAGAACTGTACGGCCATAGTTGGAGGTAATCTCCGAACGGTCCTGTAAGATTTTCAGCACAACAGCAGTACTGCTCAATGCCGTTAGAAACCCAATAAAGAGCGAGGACTTCCAACTGAGATCGTAGGTGTGTGTCAGTAGCGTAGTGAGCAAGGTGGTGAGGGTAACCTGCAAAAAACCTCCCATGAAAACCCTGCGCCGAATCTTGAAAAGGTGGTTCAGGGAGAACTCCATCCCGATCATAAAAAGCAGAAGGACAACGCCGATTTCGGCCATCAGTTCGATCTCCTGAGGCGCCTTGATGATCCCCATCAATTTCGGACCGACCAATACCCCGGTGAGCAGATAGCCAATGATGGTAGGCACTTTAATCCTGGTAAACAAATAGTTGACCAATGATGAAAGTGCAAAGATGATGACAATGTCCTTTAAAACTGAGAATTCCATGCCAAAAGAAGTATAAAGGATAAAGTTAAAAGGATAAAGTAGGGGACTCCGTAAGTTAGGTCTTCCTGCTTTGAGTTATGAGTTATGAGTTATGAGTTATATGCAAATATTGATCAGAGCGTTCTTTACTTTATCCTTTTAACTTTATCCTTTATCCTTTGTTCTCTTATCTATCAGGTAATGGTTCCTTTCGGTTGAAGTGCGGGAAACCAGCTCCCCGAGGAATCCCGAAAGGAACAGTTGGGTTCCCAGGATCATTGAGGTGAGGGCCAGGTAGAAATAGGGGCTTTGCGTAACACGTTCTACGAGAATACCATGGGATTGCTGGTATACCTTATACCCTCCCAGCCATGCCACGGCCAAGGCCCCGAGGAGGAACATCAAAGATCCAAGGGTTCCGAAGAGGTGCATCGGGCGCTTCCCGAAACGTGAGATAAAAGAAATCGACATCAGGTCAAGGTAACCGAAAATAAAACGGCTCAATCCGAATTTGGTAGTACCGTACTTGCGGGCCTGGTGCCTGACGACCAACTCCCCAATGTTGGAGAATCCGGCTTGCTTGGCCATGTATGGGATGTAACGGTGCATTTCGCCGTACACTTCAATACTTTTCACCACTTCGTTCCGGTAAGCTTTTAGGCCGCAGTTGAAGTCGTGCAACTTTATGCCGGTCACACTGCTCGCTGTCGCGTTGTAGAGTTTGCTCGGAAGTCTTTTGGAGAGCGGATCAAAACGCTTTTCCTTCCACCCGGAGACCAGGTCGTAACCCTCCTCTTTGATCATTCGATACAATTCGGGGATTTCATCAGGGTTATCCTGAAGATCGGCATCCATGGTAATGACGACATCACCGGTAGCCTCTTCAAATCCTGTGTGCAACGCTGCTGATTTACCGTAATTTCTTCTGAACCGAACCCCATTTACGGTAGGTGAAATACGCGACTGTTCTTCGACCCACTTCCAGGATCCATCTGTACTACCATCGTCAATGAACCATATTTCGTAGGTAAAGTGGTGGGCCTTCATAACCCGGTCGATCCATGCATTCAATTCAGGCAAGGATTCCACTTCATTGTACAATGGAACAATTACGGATATATCCATGGTCAGGCATTAAATAGTTTTAGAAGTCTTTTGCTGCTGGGATGAAAGATCGATATGTGTTATGAATTTTCGTATTCATCCTCATCGTTTGCTACTTCATAAAATGGGTTTTCAGGTTCTTTTTTGAAAAATATGGCCAGAATCAGCGAAAAGACAAAGCCCATCAGCGTGACGGTGAAAACCTGTGCGAAGGACATAATTCCGGGTGTCATGAATGATTTCTGGGCGCCAAGCATTTTTTCGACCATATCGTCTTTATATCCACTAGCCAGCATCTTTTCCTCCATGAAAGCGAGCATCTTTTCAATCATTCCGGGTTCAATGAATTTGTAAAGGATGTAAGTAAAGAAAGCAAAGAGAATCCCTCCAAAAATAGAGATAAGTGTTCCGAGTCCAAGCGCCCGGGAGTAGGGCATCCCCTCCTCCGTGTTTAATTTCGCAAAAGTTCGCATGGCATACCCAATGCATCCAATAATGATAACATAAGTCAGAAAGCCGGATACTTCAGAAAACGGATGGCCGGATATGTAAAATATCAAGAGGTTCAGAATGAGTGCCAGTCCCAGGTAGAGACCATACATCATGGAAAATTGGTTGATGGATTGGTGTTCTTGTTCCATACAGCAATGTGTTTTTTATCAAATTGAGAACAAATATATTCTAAATTTAGCAAAACCTTTCCATGGATACAAATTGGCTCAATTTATTTTGACATGGTAACTCCCTGTAGATTATATTGGTGTGTATAAAGCAATAAAAAATAGAGGGGGATGTTTTTTTTTATTTGGTACAAAACGATTTTTTCCTACTTTTGCGGCGGGTAAGTCCTGCACGATCAGTTCCTGTCGAACTCCCCCAGGGTCGGAAGACAGCAAGGGTAGATGGTCGTAGCGGTGCGATGCAGGTAGCTTACCCACTTGCCGAATTAGCTCAGTTGGCCAGAGCACGTGATTTGTAATCTCGGGGTCGTCAGTTCGAATCTGACATTCGGCTCATCTTGTTCTTTGTTTACTTATTTCCGGGGAGATACCAAAGCGGCCAACTGGGGCAGACTGTAAATCTGCTGGCGTATGCCTTCGTAGGTTCGAATCCTGCTCTCCCCACCCAATGGCGCAGATCTATGTTTTTCTATATCTGCACTTAATCTTATTACATTGCGGGAGTAGCTCAGTTGATAGAGCATTAGCCTTCCAAGCTGAGGGTCGCGGGTTTGAGTCCCGTCTCCCGCTCTGATTTTGCCGATGTAGCTCAGGGGTAGAGTACTTCCTTGGTAAGGAAGGGGTCACGAGTTCAATTCTCGTCATCGGCTCATTTAGGTTTAAAACAAGACTTTCTGACGATTGATAACCGAAATATCCTGCAATGAAAAAAATCCTGGTTGTTTTTTCTCTGTTGCTCATGATGGCCATTCTGTTTGCACAATGCAAGAGCACTGAATGTACTTACAAACCAAAGGCAGCCAAAAGTTCAAACATTTGGCAGAAGAGACGCTGATTCTTTTTTGCTGTTGTGAGAACAGGTTCCTGGTAAGTTTTAAATATAATCGGATGAAGAAATCGCTTCTTTTAGTTTCACTTTTGCTGGTTGTTGCCATCCTTTTTGTGCAATGCAAAAGTTGTGGTTGTACCTATAAGCCCAAGTCGGCAAAAAAGACTGGCACCTGGTCTTATCGTTGAGGTTTTTGCCCTTAATTTGTTTCTACCCTTGATTTACCGAATATCTTGGATGCCAGGAGCGATTTTTCCTTTTATCCCCCTGCGTGCAAGAACCGTTTCATTACTTTACCTCTCTTTTACGTTAACAATTTGTAAAAAGAGATCCCAACAGATACCCAATGATTTAGATTGTGAATTTATATCATTACCTTTGTATTGCATTATTAAACAGGTATTTTATACTTCTATAATTCTCTAAACGAATAGATTATGTCTAAGATTAAAGTTGGTATTAACGGTTTCGGCAGGATTGGCCGTTTGGTCTTCCGTGCAGCCGTTGAAAAAAACGATGTGGAAATTGTTGGAATCAACGACCTCATCGACGTTGACTACATGGCTTACATGCTGAAATACGACTCCACACATGGTCGTTTTAAAGGTACAGTTTCAGTTGAAAACGGGTTTTTGGTTGTGAACGGTAAAAAAATCCGTGTAACATCTGAAAAAAATCCGGCAGATTTGAAATGGAACGAAATTGGCGCTGAGTATGTTGTTGAATCCACAGGCCTTTTTCTGGACAAAGAAAAATGTCAGGCCCACCTCACTGCAGGTGCAAAGAAAGTAATCATGTCGGCTCCTTCAAAGGATGATACCCCAATGTTCGTAATGGGTGTTAACCAGGACAAATATACCAAGGAGATGAACTTCGTTTCCAACGCTTCCTGTACAACCAACTGTCTGGCCCCGATTGCCAAAGTATTGCACGATAATTTTGGCATCATCGAAGGCTTAATGACAACAGTACACGCAACAACAGCTACCCAGAAAACTGTCGACGGTCCTTCGGCCAAAGATTGGAGAGGTGGACGTGGCGCTGCGCAGAACATCATCCCATCCTCTACCGGAGCTGCAAAAGCTGTTGGCAAAGTTATTCCTGAACTGAACGGTAAATTGACCGGTATGTCTTTCCGTGTTCCAACACCCGACGTATCTGTAGTCGACCTTACCTGCCGTTTAGAGAAACCAGCACCTTACAAAGCCATCTGCGCTGCCATGAAAGCTGCTTCTGAAGGTTCTTTGAAAGGTATTCTCGGATATACCGAAGATGCTGTTGTTTCAACCGATTTCTTAACAGATTCACGTACTTCGATTTTCGATGCAGAGGCTGGTATCGGTTTGAACGACCACTTCGTTAAAGTTGTTTCATGGTACGACAATGAGTGGGGCTACTCCAACAAAGTCGTTGACCTGGTTGTTCACATGTATTCTGTTGATCACAAATAACAGAACCATCATATTCATAAAAAAGCTCCTCGAAATGGAGCTTTTTTTATGAATTCAATTTGCTATCCCAATTGTAGCTACATTTTTCAACCAGCGCTTAAAAACAGGACTCCAATGATCCTAAGCTTCGTAGCCATTTTATTTTTTACTGTTTCGAGTACATATTCCTTAATTACTACCTATCTTTAAGAGTGAAAACGGATTCCCTGTTCCGGGTTATTGACGTCGGAATAGGATCCGGCTTTGAAACTTAAAAGATGGAGGGACTCTCTATGAAAACAAACTATTTTGCACTGTTAATCTTTTTTGTCATTCTAGGAATCGGAGTGGGAATTTCTTATTCCATTTACGGAGCCCAGGCGAACACGGAAGGAATGGTAATCAATGTGATTTCCTTCCTGATTGCCCTCATCGTATCCTGTTCAATTAAGGTCGCCGATCAGTGGGAAAAAGCGGTAGTACTGCGTTTGGGAGGATTTCATTCGTTAAAGGGGCCGGGACTGTTCTTTATTATACCGGTTGTGGACATGATCCCATACTGGATTGATACCCGGGTCATCGCTACCTCTTTTACAGCGGAGAAGACCCTTACAAAGGATACCGTACCTGTCGATGTGGATGCAGTCCTGTTCTGGAAGGTTCTGGATTCAAAGAAGGCAGCTTTGGATGTCGCCGATTACAAAAGCGCCATCAGTTGGGCCTCCCAGACTGCACTGCGGGATGTCATTGGCAAAACCATGCTTTCGGACATGCTGGAAGGGAGGGAGAAAATAAGCACCGAACTTCAACGGATCATCGATGAACGCACCGAACCATGGGGCATCAACGTTATTTCGGTGGAGGTTAAGGATGTTCTGATCCCTTCGGCGCTGGAAGATGCGATGTCGATGCAGGCCCAGGCGGAGCGGGAACGCCAGGCAAGGGTCATCCTGGGTGATTCTGAGCGACAGGTGGCCGAGAAGTTTGCAGAAGCGGCTAAATCCTATTCCAGCAATCCTACCGCACTTCATCTTAGGGCCATGAACATGCTGTATGAAGGATTGAAGGATAACTCAACCATCGTGATTGTACCCAGCACTGCTTTGGAAACCATGCAATTGGGAGGATTGGCAGGAATGACTGCCATGACCATGGGCCTATCGGATGAAAAAAAGAAAAAAGCTGGGAAAAGTAAGGATTAAAGGATAAAGGATAAAGTTAAAAGGATAAAGGAAAGAACGCTCTGAGCATATTTTGTTCAAAATATACAAATTTACGGAGTTCCTCACTTTATCCTTTATCCTTTTTACTTTATCCTTTTATTCCCCATGCCGGACAACCCCCAGCGCCTTTACTTCAAAAGTATTGGAATACTCAACTACCGTGAAACTGTCGTTGGTGTATCCCCCAAAATCGGATATTTTGGTGAAATGGTAGGAGGTGTGGAGCAGGTCTGAATCCCCGCCGGTGGGTGAATTTCGCGAAAATCGCTCTTTTTTCTGAAGGGACTTCAGGAAAAAAGTGGTCATATCGTAACCCTGAAAGGCAAACAGGGATGGTTCGGTGCCAAACTCGGTTTTGAAACTTTCCACGAAGTTGGAGACAGCGGGAAGATTGTAATTCACAAAGTAGGTAGAGAGATAACGTAGGTTGACATTGTGCAGGTTCTCGATTTCGATACTCTGCATTCGGGTAAACTCTTGTACACCAATTAATACAAGCGGATATTTCTTGGACAAGAGGGCAAGCCGGTTCATGGCAATACTTACATTGACCTCATTAATATCCGCCATGACCAGAATGTTGGGTTGGTCGGGTTTTAGTATGGATTCCAACTCGCCGGTGCCCTTTGACCAAATATTGTAACTTGAAGTTAGTCCTTTTGAAGCCTCCGGGCCCCCTCTTCTTTTGTTGAGATATTCCCTGATCTGACGGGTCTCAGAGCCACCATAATCGCTCTCCAAAAAGATAGCCTTCTCCCTGGGATACTCCTTTAGAATATAGTCTGCGGTGGCCTCCATCCTCATTTTTTTTGCAGGGTTGACCTGAAAATACCAGGGATTCATTTTGGCGTATTTGTCATCTGTAGATAGCGGCGAGACCATCGGGATCCTGTTCTTGGCGCAAAGTTCAGAAACGACTTTCTGACTCTCAGGATAGACCGGTCCAATCAAAAGATCGAGAGATAGAAATTCAGGCCTTTTAGCCAATATTCCAACATTGGATGAGCTCTTTTCAGTGTCGTAAACGTACAATTTTACTTTGATGCCACTCTTTCCCAATTGATCGACTGCCATCAATGCCCCCTGGTAGAATGAGAGAAAACTGAGTGATTTGGCGGTTGGTTTTAAACTATCGGCGACAGTTGCAGAAATTGGCAGGTAAAGTCCAACGTTGAAACCCTGATCTGCACCTTTTGTTTTAAACGGTGCAGGAGACTCTTTGGCTGGTGATTCACTTTTTGGTGCCTCCTTAGAAATGGTTTCAGGCTCTGCCTTTGTCCTGGATTTGAGCGGTATCAGGATAACCTGCCCCGCCTTAAGGCCATCTTTCAATTCGGGATTGAATTTGAGAAGTTCCTCTTCATCTATCCCATATTTGAGATTTAGCTGGTAATAATTGTCGCCACTAACGATCTGATGCCGGGTAAATTTGCTTTCGTCAATTTTGGCCGCAAGCGGTTTCTGGTAGGTGTGATCTGGAATCTTCAAGACCATTCCTTTTTTGATAACCCCTGTAATTGTTTTGTTGGCAGCAAGAATTTCCTCCTGCGAACAGTCGTAGATTTTGGAAATTGAATATAGTGTCTGTTTCTTTTCGACGGTATGAAGAATGAAACGAAGATCCCCAATGATCACCCTTTCCATTTTTTTATTCTCCTGTCCGAACGAAAAGGATATGACTACAAAAAACAAAAGAACGATGAGGAAGCTTCTTTTGCTGACCCTTCCACTCCGTTCTTTTGTAATGCGATGGTTGACAGACATCCGTGCCGATTTAATGACCGGTTTTGTATTCGCCAAAATTTTTCATGAATTGAACACGCTCAAATTCAGCAGGGTTCACAGAATTTTCCTGGCTTAATTTCCCTCTAAAGTTATCAATTGTTTCATAATTGTGCGCAGTCATCCAGGAAGCCAGCTGAAGGTTGATCTCTTCAATAAATCCAAACCCTTTTTCGTACAGGGCGGATGCCACCTGCACCGCATTGCATCCGGCAAGGATCATCTTGACTGCAGTTTCCCAGCTATGAACACCTGTTGAAGAGGCAATATCGCAATTGACCCTATTGGACATGACAGCGACCCACCGCAAGGGCAACAGGTAGTCAGAGTCGTGACTCAGGACATTGGCCCCATGAATTGTTTCACGGTCAATGTCGATATCAGGAGAATAGAAGCGATTAAAGAGAACGATGCCTTTTACACCTGAGAAAGAGATATCCCTGATCATGCCTCCCAAATTTGAGAAGTAGTGGCTGATCTTAACTGATACAGGGATCGTGACCTTTTGCGAAACCCGGGTAATGATATCGAAATAGGTACTTTCATTGTCCTGACTGGTCTGGGACAGATCGCTTGCCGAGATGAAGAGGTTAAGCTCAACCGCATCGGCCCCTGCAGCCTCAATTTTCTTGGCGAAGAAACCCCATTCCTGGGAGGTTACACAATTGATGCTGGCGATCACCGGAATCGAAAGCTGGGCTTTGGCTTCAGTGATTAGTTGCAGATATTGTTTGAGGTTCTCTTTCCTGATCTCTAAATCGTAATAATCGAGAAACTCCAGGTTGTTGTCCATAGGGCCAAGTTTCTCAAATTCATGTGCATATTCAAGGTAGATCTCCTCTTCAAAGACAGATTTCAGAACGACAGCGCCGGCACCTGCTTTCTCAATGGCTTTGAGGTGTTCGATCGAATGGGTCAGGCTGCAACTCCCGGCAATAATCGGACTTTTGAGGTTAAGGCCGAGGTATTTTGTACTTAAATCAGGCATATTAGTTGACTTTAGTAGTGTTAGCAATTTTATTCTGAAGATAGATATGCATGTTTTCTGCCGCTTTACGGCCATCGCCCATGGCCAGGATTACGGTAGCGCCACCCCTGACGATATCCCCTCCTGCAAACATCTCTTCGATGGATGATTGCATCTTATCCTCTTCGACCACGATCGTACCCCATTTGGAAACTTTCAGGTCGGGAAGACAGGATGGAACGAGCGGATTGGGCGAAACACCAACTGCCACGATGACCAAATCCACATCCAGTTCGAATTCTGAACCATCGATTGGTACGGGTCTTCTCCTTCCGGAAGCATCAGGTTCACCAAGACCCATTCTGTTGAGGCGCATCCTGTTGACCATCCCTTTCTCATCGGCAAAATATTCAAGGGGATTGCAAAGGTTCATAAATTCTACCCCCTCTTCTTTGGCGTGCTTCACCTCTTCGATCCTTGCAGGCATCTCAGCCTCCGAACGGCGATAGATGATCATGGCCCGGTCGGCGCCCAGACGAAGCGCTGTACGCACAGAGTCCATCGCGGTATTTCCTCCTCCGATGACAGCCACCCTTTTGCCCAGGATGACAGGTGTGTCGCTGGTTTCGGAGTTGGCCCCCATCAGGTTGACCCTGGTGAGGTATTCGTTGGAAGAGAGAATGCCGTTGAAGTTTTCACCAGGAATATCCATGAAACGGGGAAGACCTGCGCCGCTTCCCAGGAAGAAAGCCTGGAATCCTTCCTTACGCAAATCATCGAAAGAGGCCGTTCTGCCAACGATGAAATTGGTTTCAAACTTAACGCCCATTTTTTTCAGGTTGTCGAGTTCGAAATCTACAATTGAATTGGGTAACCTGAATTCGGGGATACCATATTTTAATACCCCTCCGATTTCGTGGAGGGCTTCAAAAACTGTCACATCGTAGCCATTTTTTACCATGTCGCCTGCAAAAGAGAGTGCGGCAGGTCCGGAGCCGACAGTGGCAACTTTAATTCCATTGGGTTTGGCCGTTTTTGGGATGTTGGAGGTGCCGGATGCCCTTTCAAAGTCGGCTGCATATCTTTCCAGATGGCCAATGGAGACGGAGGGAAGGTTCATCTTTTCAAGGTAAAAGCACCTTGATTCGCACTGCTTCTCCTGAGGGCACACCCTTCCGCAGACAGCAGGCAGGGCATTTGTTTCCTTTAAAGTAGCGGCTGCACCAAGTACATCCCCGTCTTCAATCTGTTTGATGAATTTTGGAATATTGATGTTGACCGGACAGCCTTCAATGCAGGTGGGTGTTACGCAATCCATGCAGCGTGAAGCTTCTAGCGCTGCCTGTTCGGCGGTGATGCCGAGATTAACCTCCCGGTCCTGGTATTTTACCCTTATTTCGGGCGCCTGCTCGGGCATATGTACGCGTTGAATAGCCGTTCTCTCCTTGTTCTTGATTTTGGAACGCAAGGCGGCTCTCCACTCCTGACTGCGTTCGTTTTTAAGGTATTCGGGGTCTAAAGACATCTGCTTAAACTATTTTTGAAAATATTTATTGTTGGCGACAACCTCTTCCGACCGGTAGCCTCCCAGACGCATCAGCATCTCATCAAAATTAATCTCGTGTGCATCGAATTCGGGGCCATCAACGCAGGTAAACCGTGTTTTACCGCCAACAGTCACCCTGCATGCCCCACACATTCCTGTTCCGTCGACCATAATTGAATTAAGACTGGCCTGTGTTGGAATGGAATATTTTTTTGTGGTAAGAGCGGCAAATTTCATCATGATCGCTGGTCCAATCACGATGCATTCATCAATTTTTTCACGCTGGATCACCTCTTCCATTCCTGCCGTAATCAATCCCTGTCTTCCATAAGAGCCGTCGTCTGTCATGACAATAACTTCATCAGACCAACGCCTGATCTCATCTTCCAGAATAATCAAATCCTTGCTTCGGGCTGCAATAACGGAAACAACCCTGTTTCCTGCCTTTTTAAAAGCCTCCACTATGGGCAAAAGTGGTGCAACCCCAACTCCTCCCCCACACGCCAGAATGGTACCCTTCAGTTCGATGTCGGTTGGTTTTCCCAGCGGTCCGACCAGGTCAGTGATGCTGTCGCCAACTTCCAGTGCCGCAAGTTTAGCAGAGCTAACACCTACAATTTGAACGACCAAAGTGATCGTCCCCTTCACAGGATCGGCATCGGCAATGGTCAGCGGGAAGCGTTCACCCTTTTCCCCGATCTTGAGAATGACAAAGTTGCCGGCTTTTCTGGAACGGGCAATTTTCGGGTTCTCCACGACCAGACGGATGACCTTATCTGAGAAATATTCCTTTTCTACAATTTTGTTCATTCGATATTTATTTGATTTTCAGCTCTGTATGTACAGAATTGAATGTTCATGTTGCTCTTGTCAATCCTTTGGGCTCCGATGGTGCGGAACGCTTGATTTGTTCGTTGTTTTGATTTGAAAAAAATCGCTCAAAAATAGTGATTTCGATTGATTGATTTCAATTTGAAAGTGTAATTGAGGAAAATTCATGTAGTTTAAAATATTATTAAATAAGCAACAGTACCAACCGTCAATCTGTTATCTTTGTAGTTTGCATTATTCCCAAATATTTCAATGGCTATCAGTCAGGTGAAATTTGGATAACTTTTTTGATTTGCGACCATTAAGTGAGCGAGAGTTCAATGAAATACCCATTTGGCAATAATTACTAAAAGCGAAAATGATCCACCAGCCGGCGGATGGGCATTAGCTGGGCTGATCTTCGAATCCATCTGACAAATAGAAAACAAATTATATACAGATGAAGCCACAAAATCAACAACGGAAAAACCGGGAGGGGGTTGTTTACTCGACCTCAGATAATTTTAACTATCAATTTGCCTCAGGTGAGGCTAACACGGCGACGCTGCTTCCGTCCAAACAAAATTTAAAGGTGATGCTCGACAAGAAACAAAGGGCAGGTAAAGTTGTAACGCTCATTACCGGGTTTGTTGGAACAGAAGAGGACCTGGCTGATTTAGGGAAAAAATTGAAATCCAAATTTGGCGTCGGGGGGTCGGTCAAGGATGGAGAAATCCTGATTCAGGGCGACTTCCGCGACCGCGCCATCATCCTGTTGACTGCGGATGGTTATAAAGTGAAGAGAGTTGGGGGATGAGGATGACGGAGATGACTAGGATGACTGGGATGACTGGGATGACTGGGATGACTAGGATGACTGGGACGACGGAGATGACGCAGAGAATGTGGAAATGTGGAAATTGGCATTAGCACAATCCTAAATTTCCAGACCACTATACTGATTCTTTGCAAATCCAGCCACGTAGTGGCGAAATCTTGGTAGCCAGGGGTGGAGTGAAACGGAACCCCTGGAAATGAATATAACACGCATGCCGTCCGCGAATAAATGTCAAAAAATAAGATAGTGTTGGGATCGGACGGAATGACCGGATAATTGGGAAATGTGAAAATTAAGCACAATTGATATAAATCAGGAATTTTAAATTGGTCTGAAAAGTACAAAATACTAAGAAATACAATAAATGCCCGCACATCAACTTTTTGTCGTTACCCTATCCAAACACAGAATATTTGGTCAGCTACTCTACCCTTACTTTGCTGAGCAAATACCAGGAGAGCCCTATTTGAGGTTACTCAGGAGGGTAAAGTTGTGCGATGTAAATGATCCTGCGATCAAGCTTTCGGCCAGTGAATCCAGACTGGTGAAAATTTCCGAAAGATACAGTGATGAGTCTTTGATCCGGAAATATTGTCCCGAGAAACCCGTAAGGGAATTGGTTCATATGATTGAAAGGGAGGAGGTAAAGCATAAAGTCCTTTCCTACATCGAAAGTGCAATTGCCGAGATATTGGAATTGCTGAAAAATGAGACATTGCCACTCTACCAAAAGCGGGAGAAATATGCAAATCTTTATGAGGAAGATTTGGTATCGCTTTGTTACCAGGATACGGGAGCAGTTTTTAATTTCAACAGATTGGATGAGGAGACACATTATTTTTTAACACTCCGAAACGGGAGGGAGGGCTTTACCCTTTTGAATCGAAATTTCGAATTGCTTGTTAATGAGCCATGCAGAATCTATTATCAGAACAAAATCTATTTTTTCGATGAGATTTCTGCCAGTAAATTGCTCCCTTTCCGCGAGAAGGAGTACATCTCGGTCTCCCGCAAAATGGAGGATCGTTACTACGAAACGTTTATCCTGAATGCGATAAAATGCCACGAAGTAAAGGTCTCAGGATTTGAGATACTTGAAACAACACCTGAGAAAGGCACGATCCTATCCCTTGAAAATGATCTGACCGGCCTTCCCCTTTTCGTGCTCTATTTTACTTACAATGGAGTGCGCTTAAAAATGAAACAGGGTGAGCACCGGGCAGTTGTACTTCGAAAATCGGATGATCAATTCATATTTGAAGCCTTTAGCAGGGACCTGGCTTGGGAAGAGAGACAACTTGAATTGCTGAAATCGTTTGGATTGAACGGAACTGATGAAAATTTGAGACTTGAAGCGACCAATCCGGATTTCATTGCGGGAGAAATGTTTCAGGCGGTATCCTGGATTCAGCAACATTCGCAAATGCTTGCGGATTCCGGAATTGTTGTATCCCAGGCAGGCCTGTCGCATCCCTATTTTCTTGGAAATCACGATATGCAAATTACCGCGGGGAACAAGATCGACTGGTTTGATCTTGAAATTAATATCCAAATTGGTGAGTGGCATTTCCCATTTATCCGTTTCAAGAGGCTTATCCTGAACGGGATAAGGGATTTCAAACTCCCTAACGGTGAAATATTCGTACTTCCGGAGGCATGGTTTGCACAGTTTGGAGAAATACTTTCGCTGGGGAAGGCGGAGGGACAAAAAATCATCCTGAAGCCTTTTCACTTCATGTTAATCTCTGAACAAGTCAGAGCTGTCAACCCGGAATTGGAGCAACGGATCGGCCAGATGAGCAGTCACCTGTTGGTAGAGCACGAAGTACCAGATACGATCCAGGCAAAACTCAGGAAATATCAATACGATGGATTCAACTGGCTGATGCACCTTTGGCAAAACGGACTGAACGGTTGTCTGGCCGATGACATGGGGCTTGGGAAGACCATTCAAACACTGGTTTTATTGGCAAAGCACAAGAGAAAAGCGGATCTGGATTATTTTTTGTCTTCCGACTCCAGGGGGCAACTATCGCTTTTTACAGATAAAAAGAGAACCGCAGAGGGGCATCAACCGGCCAGTTTGATCGTCCTGCCGGTATCTTTACTCCATAACTGGGAAAATGAGATTCGAAAATTTGCACCCGGACTCAAGGTATATACCTATTCAGGGGTAAAAAGAAGGGAGAAGGTCGATTTTGCCCAACTGATTCATTATTATGATGTTGTTCTGACAACCTATGGCACAGTAAGAAATGACAGCGAGGTATTGGCGAAGCACACTTTTTTCTACCTGATTCTGGATGAGAGTCAAAATATCAAAAATGCCGAATCAAAAAGCTACAAAGCTGTATGCACCATCCCTTCAAAATTCAGGTTGTCATTAACAGGCACTCCTATTGAAAATTCGCTCTCTGACCTCTGGTCACAAATGAACTTTCTCAATCCAGGACAACTGGGCAGTTTCAAATTTTTCAAAGAGCGCTATCTGCTTCCTATCGAGAAAGAGCGGGATGAGGAGGCAACGGCAAGACTCAATCGTCTGATTGAACCCTTTGTTCTTAGGAGGACCAAAGAACAGGTGGCCGCCGATTTACCTCCTGTGATGGAAGAACTTCTCTCTATCGAAATGACGGTTGAGCAACAAGAGTTCTATGAAGCCGAAAAATCTTCCGTGAGAAATTATCTGCTTAAAAATATTGATGAGCTGGAGCCTCGAAATACAACTTTTGTGGTATTACAGGCGCTTACACGACTCAGGCAGATTGCCATTCACCCCCGGTTGATTGATCCAGCATCCGCTATCGAATCGGGTAAATTCAACGAAATACTCTCCATGCTTGAGGTTCTGGTAGCAGAGGACCACAAAATATTAGTCTTCTCCTCGTTTGTCAAGCATCTCAACCTTTTGGAGGAGTCGTGCAGAAGCAAAGAGTGGGGTTTCTGCCGGCTCACCGGCCAAACTACCGACCGCAAATCAGTCATATCTGAATTCCAGTCGAAGGAGGGAAAAAATATTTTCCTGATTTCCTTGAAGGCAGGTGGGGTTGGGTTAAACCTGACTGCCGCAGATTATATCTTTATCATTGATCCGTGGTGGAACCCTGCGGCAGAGATGCAGGCCATCAGCCGCGCCCACCGCATCGGACAGGATAAAAAGGTATTTGTATACAGGTTTATCTCGGAGAATAGTATTGAAGAGAAAATCCAATTGCTTCAGGAGAAGAAGGCATCATTGGCCAGGGAATTCATCAACCAAAAGGATCCGTTCAGTATTATTGGGAAAGAGGAACTGATACAGCTTTTCGAGTAACTAAGAGCGTTTTAGAAGTATTTCCGCTGCTTCATCCAATGTTTTCCCAAATGCGATAATCCCCTCCTGGTGTCCAGCCATCGCAATGATCTTTTCAGCTTTAAGGTTTGTCTGTTCAAATAGACTTTTTATTTCGATGGCCATCTCCGGGGTACCGTATGATATTTCTTTCCCGGTGGTGGGTACTTTATTGATAAGCTTTTCCCACAATTCAAAATTGTGAATATGTATGACAGCATTGGTTTCTGGCGAGCACTCATAAATGACAGCATGCGATAAGGATTCAGAAGATGCTTTGATTGGACCGGTGCAGGTGAGGCTATTTCGCACAAGATCGTATTCATTAACCAATACGTAATGGTTCTCATTTAATGTTTCTAAAGCTCCGGTTGCAGAACCGGTAATGATAAATGTTTTGGCATTAAAACGTAAGCTTATGTTGCCAAAACCTATGCCATTATCGTAAACGCCAATATATCCAAGATTGTATAAGGTATCCCTCCACCTGTTAATTTCAAGTAAATGTCCGATAGGTAGGGGTTCTTTTTCAATCCAATTGCAATGAAATTTAATATAACCTTCATCCATGATAATTTTTCTTTTCGGGAAACAGGTTGAGAATGCTTTCTTTGTTTGGGTTACAGATACCCCTTTCGGTAATCAGTCCCGTAATTAATCGCGCAGGGGTCACATCAAACGCAAAGTTTGTTGCGGGACTGTTTTCGGGTGTGAGCAAGATTTTTTTTATTTCACCATCGCAAAGGCCTTCCATGTATTTCACCTCGTCGGCCCCTCTCTCCTCGATTGGTATTTCTTTAATACCATTTTCCATTTCCCAATCGAAAGAAGAGGAGGGCAGGGCCACATAAAAAGGGACCCGGTTGTCCATTGCAGCCAAAGCCTTCAGATAGGTGCCCGTTTTGTTGGCAACATCGCCGGTAAAGGTGGTCCTGTCGGAGCCTACAATGACCAAATCGACCTGGCCATGTTGCATCAGGTGTCCCCCCACGTTATCCGGGATAATGGTATGTGGCACATGGTGCTGCCCCAGTTCCCAGGCCGTCAAGCTTGAACCCTGGTTTCGGGGCCGGGTTTCATCTACCCAAACATGAACAGCTTTTCCCTTGTCAAAAGCGGCATAAATAGGTGATGTAGCAGAACCATAATCAACAAATGCCAGCCAGCCCGCATTACAATGTGTAAGGATATTTACCGTTTTACCGCCCTTTTTTCTGCTAATCCCTTCAATAATTTTAACGCCATATTCTCCAATTCTTCGGCAATAATCAGCATCCGAATCGGCAATTTCATTGGCAGTTTTAAAAGCGATGGCTTTTTTATCCTCCGGGGATGAACCATCTTTCATCGCTTTTAACTGTTTTCCTACAGCCCATGAAAGATTGACAGCGGTTGGCCTGGTCGCTTTTAATTTTTCACCGGCATTTACCAAATAGTCATCAAATGAACTGTCATGTGGCGCTTCCAGCGCTGCCAGGTACATACCATAACCTGCAGTCGCCCCAATTAATCCAGCGCCTCTGACGTGCATGTCCTTAATGGCAATGGCAACATTATCTACTGTTTTCAGATCTTCAATGATAAATTTGTGTGGCAAAAAACGTTGATCGATGATCCTAATAACCGTATCATCGACTTCATCTATCCAAATGGTACGATAATGTTTCCCGTTTACCTTCATAAATATTGTTTTATCCTATTGAGGAGAATGAATGCTTTGGTGCAAAAATACATATTATCCTTTCAAGGTTTCCAAAACCATGAAGGTCTTGAAAATTGAAAAGGACAGATCCGGGGAGGATCCATCCTTTTACTAAAACTAACCAAACTAACTAAACCTAAACTTATGAAAAAAAATGTAATACAAATATACGCCTGATATGGCTTCTTACCAAATAATCCGTGTTAATAAATTGTAAAAAAGGTATTAAAAAAAGGTTTAGACCTTCAAGGTTTTGAAAATTGAAAAGGACAGATCCGGGGAGGATCCATCCTTTTACTAAAACTAACCAAACTAACTAACCTAAACTTATGAAAAAAATGTTCTACAAAGTTAGGGGTGTCAGTGTATGTCTCCAAATTAATTGTGTTAAAAATCTATAAAACGCTGATAATAATTGGTCTCTGCGATAAATCGAATATTGAAAAAATAATTTCCAAATTTCAAATTACTGTGTATCAAGGCGATGTGCAGCTTTTTGTTGTGGCGTTTCCTGTGGATTTTACAAATGATTTGATGTGCTGCATAAGGGTTTCACCGATTCCAATGCGATAACCAGAAGTAATCATGGATACCTGGCCGGTGCAGGTGCAAAGGCAGACAACGGGAAGGCTGTTTTTTGCCTCTTTGGCCAAAATTCCGGAAAGGGCTTTCTCGAGCTCGCGCTTGGAATCAACCGCAAACCTTGATTTCCCGGGTAGTTTATAATTTTGAAAAACAGTTGTCTTCAGATTTTTGTCCGCACAGTTCACAAAGATCAATTGGCCTTCCCAACGGCTCAACTGTTCACTGTATGGCGCCAGATCGTTGAGGATATGTTTGGAGGGTTCGCTGTCGGGATCAAGCAGGACAACAATGGAATTTGAATTTTTCATCAGTGCGGAAAGAGAAGTCTCGCCAGGCTTATCTAATTCGATCAGTTGAACCCTTCCCGGGTCAAACTGCCCCACTGGCATATTAGAAATTGCTTCTTTTCTTAACGGGATTTCGATCTTTGCAGGCTTATCCTTCCTGATATCAAAGAAGGTAAGTGAACTCAAAACCGATCCGTCTGTCAACCGTTTACCGGTTACCAGGATATAGTTTCCTGTTTCAAGCAAGATCGGATCAGGAAAATCAGTCACTTTGCGTCCCTCTTCGAATTCGATGGCTTTGCAATTGCCATTGAGAATGTGGGCCAGGGTAAAATGAAGGGAATACTGAGGTGGAAGACTGTTGTTGAGATCTTTCAGCGATAATTTGCCCATCTCCGGCTGAGCGTTCACGTCTTCGAAACCGGCCCGGTACCAATTGCCCGTCTTGTAGTATTCGGGCGACCGGGTTTCGGGGTTCAGGCGGGCCGGAATCCCAAAAACGCGGCATGCTGCCACAAAAAACAGATCCCTGGAAAGTGGGTCTGCCACTCTCAGGTTATAGACCCCAACCGGTGTCAGGGGTGCGCGAGAGTGTCTGTTTGCAATGGCATCAATCCGGATTTTGGCTTTGATCCAGGTGGTCAGTACATCGATGTCTTTTCGTGTTGCGGCAGCCATTTCTGAACCAAGATTTTCGGAAAGAAATTTCCGCCATGGAGCAAGAATTTCCAGATCGATGCGGGGAGCGAGAATATATTTTTTGAATATCTCTTCCGGCATTTCAGTAGATTTAGCGACGGATCCGGCAAGATGATCGGTCAGTACCTCCTCCCTGGTATCGCTCAGATCTTTGTCAGAAATGCCATAGGTGAGTGGAAGCAGGAACCTTCGATGTCCCGATTGATTTTTTTCAAGATATTTGATGATCTCCTTCCAGTTCCCATAGCTAAGGTGGAAGGTCCTCATCAAGGTATCCGCGTTGAGTTGTCTGGATTGGGCGTACGAGCGGACCCATCCTGTATCCCTGAAGGTTGACGCATAGCTGTTCCGGATGGAATCTTCGGTGGATAAACGATGGTCGTTGATTTTCCTGGCCGTCTCACTTGCCTGCTGAATTGGTTTGTTGGCCACTGGTGGCACAAAAACCATTTCTTCTGTATGGGGGACCATTTGTTTCCCTGAAAGTACCAAATGAAGCGTATCGGTGGAATCCACATGTAGTTTTTTGAAGTCAAAGTATCCATCTTTGGATGCCCAGACCAATAGATCACCCAGTCCGGTGGTAAATTTGGCAGTGCCCTTGCTGTCTGTCATTATCGTGGCAATCGGATAAAACTCTGCGTAGTTGTATAGTTTAAACTCTGTCTTGGCAGAAACGGCAGGGGTTCCGTCACTGTATCGAACCTGGACGATAATCTGCCTGGTTGGTGCATAATTGGCCGTCAGGTTCAGTTCTGAAAATCGATCCTGGGCATCCAGTACCTCCTCGGGTCCAAAATAGTGGCCATAAGTGCGGGTATGGATCAGCATGACCCTTTGGGAAGGTTCGCTGAACCATCCCCTGTCGAGGTCGGTATCCGGTTCGCAGGCGCCCATAAAGTGCCATTTCCCATCAATCCACACTTCAACCCATGCATGGTTGTCGTCGGTATGGGCCCATCTCGGGGTGTAAACCTGGCGGGCCGGTATCCCGGCAGTCCGCATGGCGGCAACGGTAAAGGTTGACTCTTCACCGCAACGTCCAAAGGTTTTGCTGATCGTGCTCATGGGAGCGCTAGTCCTGGAATCGGTTCCACGGTAGTTTACCTTTTCATGGCACCAGTGGTTGATTTCGAGCGCTGCATCTTTCATCCCCAACCCGTGGATTCTGGACTTTATCTCTGCATAATAAACAAGCCTGAAAGAATCAAGATTCTCGTTGTTGACCCTTAGCGGCAAGACAAAATGAAGGAACTCCTCCTCGGGAATAGAGCTTCCCCATGCCATCTCTTGTCTGGCGAGCAGACTCTTGCGCACATTGGCCTGCATGAATTCGGGAGAATAGTCGGCCAAATCGCTTAATGGCATGTAGGCATAAAGAAATTTCAAAGCCTGTACTTCATTTTTAGATGCAGGTTGGTCGAGTATCTGCCAGATTGGCTTTAGCGAATTTGCTGTCAGTTCCTTCTGAACCATCAGCATTCTTTCGATATCGTTCAATCTGTGGGCATCAACAATCAGCGGTTTTTCATTCCGGCATCCGGTTAAAAACCAGGCCAAAAGAAAAGCACAACATATATTCTTCATCTTATTAACCTTTTAATTTTGTTCCGGTAATGTTGGACATTTGTCGTTACATTTAAAAA
>JALOCD010000079.1 GCA_023228025.1 Prolixibacteraceae bacterium
AATAATCAGTTAATTCAATCGATATATCCTATTGAAAGTAAGTTTATTATTGATGATATTATTCGACGTAATTTGCTTTACGTTCCGAAAAGTGAATTGGTCACTACCGAGCTCTTTACCAAAATATTTGTGATCAAGGAAAGCGTTTCAGCCTTACCGGGATATTTTCTTACCATCCTTTATGATTTGTTCCTTTTCTGGGAGAAAAGTGGTCATGAAAACAGCGCCAACAATTACCAGGAATACATCTATCAGGTTTATCTCTCCATCAACAAGCTGAACAACTCGCTTTTCGTAGCCGGAAGTGAACTCATGGGAAGGGAAGATTTCCTATCACATGATACTTTTTTCAAAATATTGCTGCAATACCTGGGTGCAATGACCATCACTTTTGAAGGAGAACCCTTAGCCGGGCTACAAATCATGGGAATATTGGAAACGCGTACCCTGGATTTCAAAAACATTGTCTTATTGTCAGTCAATGAGGGGATTATGCCAAGGGCGAATGTATCGGGATCATTTATTCCCTACCATCTTCGCAGGGGGGTAGGGCTTCCAACAATCGAAGAGCAAAACGCGATGTATGCCTACTATTTCTATCGGTTGCTACAGCGGGCAGAAAGTGTGACTTTCGTTTATAACTCCGGATCCAATGGACTAAAAACCGGTGAAAAGAGCAGGTTCCTGTATCAACTTTTGATGGAATCACCTTTCGAAATAACAGAAAGTGGTGTAGAAAACACAATTGACCCGTTGCCAACATTTCCAATTTCGATAGAGAAGAAGGGAAAAGTCGTTGAGGTGTTGAATGGTTTCCTGGAATCCGGAAAGAGAATGTCTCCAACGGCCCTTGACCAATATATTCAATGTCCTCTAAGCTATTATTTTAAATATATAGTTGGTTTTCAGGAGGATGACGAGGTGTCGGAAGAGGTGGATGCCAGGATTTTCGGCAAACTTTTTCATACTGTCATGGAGAATATTTATCGGCCATTCCTTAACCAGATTATTCAGGAGCGTACCCTTGATTCATTGCTGAATGATGCGGAAAGGCTTGATAAGCTTCTTGTTGATGCCTTTGCATTACATTTTTTTAAAACAGGAAACACAATTGGGCCCTCCAAGATTACGGGACGAAACAGGCTGGTCTATGAGGTGATCAAGAAAATGGCGATTCAGACTTTGAGCTATGACCGGAAAAGAGTTCCTTTTAAAATAGAGGGAATTGAACAGGAAGTGAGTGCGATGATCCCTGTTTTTCAGGGATCCAAGTCTGTTCGTATAGGTGGGATCATCGATAGAATTGATTCATTATCAGGAGATATTGAAATAATTGATTACAAAACCGGCACAACTTTGCATGATTTCTATTCCCTGTCGGAACTATTCGACAAAGAGTCGAAAAAAAGGAACAAAGCGGCCTTCCAGACGCTGGTATATGGTTGTATTTGGGACAAAATGCACCCCGAAACAGGTGCGTTATACCCATCCATATATGCACTGAAAAAGATTTTTCAACAAGAAAATCATCGAATTTTAATCAAAGAAAATGGCAACAGAGAGGTTAAATATCATGATGTGAAGGAAGAATTTGAACCCTTTCTGATCAGTTTACTGGAAGAGATTTTTAATCCGACCATCCCATTTTACCAGACTACGGTTGAGGACCATTGCCTGTACTGCCCGTTTAACACCATTTGTGGAAAACCGTCGGCTCAATCTTGAGACAGCAGATCGGGCCTGATACGACGGGTCCTTTCGATTGCCTGCTCCATTTTCCATTCATCGATTAACTGATCATTTCCGGAAAGTAGTATTTCCGGTACTTTCCATCCTTTGTACTCTGCAGGGCGCGTATATACCGGTGGTGTGAGCAATCCATCCTGAAAAGAATCAGTCAGTGCGGAGGTTTCGTCCGACAATACTCCCGGTAACAAACGAACGATCGCATCCGAAATGATTGCCGCAGCAAGCTCTCCACCTGTTAAAACATAGTCGCCAATCGAAAACTCCCTTGTCACAAGAAAGTCGCGTACACGCTGATCAATGCCTTTGTAATGACCGCATAAAATCATCAGGTTCCCTTTCATGGAGAGTTGATTGGCATCCTGTTGGGTGAATTTTGCCGCATCGGGAGTCAGAAAGATGATTTCATCGTAACTGCGTTGTGCCTTTAGTTCGGAGATTGCTCTGTCAATAGGCTCCACCATCATCACCATACCTGCGCCTTTGCTAAAGGCATAATCATCCACTCTTTTGTGTTTATCGGTGGCCCAATCCCGAATATTGTGTATATAAATCTCAGCCAGTCCTTTGTCCTTGGCCCGCTTTAAAATGGAGTGATTAAACGGACTTTCAAGTAATTCAGGTACAACAGTGAGGATATCTATACGCATGTAGGAGATTTTTGGCAAAGGTAAAAAAACTCTTTTACGCGCATATTCGTCTCATTTGGGGTCAAATTGCAAAAATTTCTTAAAATATGTTTCAGAAACAGTTGACGTTAACGGGTAAATATCTATTTTCGTGCAGAATTATTAAACATATGAAATACCCATGAGAATATGTTCACACCTACCGGAAATGATTATTTGGGTATTCCATGCGCCCTTTGAGAAACAAATTATGAACGCATGAAATCTAAAGAATTGGAGAATCCTGCTTCCTCACCGGAAATTGAACAGTTACCTGTAGCCGGCGTAGAGAATGATGAGACTGGTGTTACTTCGGAACAGATAGTTAACAATGAAGAGGTTAAAAACGAGGAACTTGCAGTAATTGAAGAACAAAATCCCCAGACTACCGGAATAACAGAAGCAGAAGTTATTGCAGTAGCACCTATTCATGAAAATGAATCCGAATTGACAGATGCAATCCTCGAGCCTCAATTGGACGTTGTTGATGAAGAAGATGATCCATTTCACGACGATGAACCAACGGCAGATGGCCAGCCTATTCACGATTACTCCTCTTACAACAAGATAAATCTGATCAACACGCTTCGAAAAATAATTGGCGAAGGGGATGTTGATGTGATTAAACCGCATGCAGACGCGATCAAGGCCTGTTTTTATAAAATAAGAAACCACGAAATAGGCGAACAAAAGGCAGCTTTCATTGCTCAAGGCAACGATGAAGAGCTTTTCCTTGCTGAATCTGATTCGTATGAACTGGAATTAAAAGATCTTTTCAGGGAGTACAAGAACCTTCGGTACGAAGCCAACAAGAAACTTGAGGCTGTTAAGGAGGAAAACTACCTGAAGAAGGTTGAAATTATAGAAGAGATTAAAACACTGGTAAACAGTGAAAATTCATTGAACAATACATTTCAGATGTTCAATGAGTTGCAGCTCAAATTCAAGGCTATAGGCCAGGTTCCGCAATCGAAAGTCAAAGATCTTTGGGAAAATTACCACTACCAGGTAGAGCGGTTCTACGATTTTGTCAAAATCGACCGTGAATTGAGAGACCTCGATCTGAAACGCAACATGGATCAAAAGATGCTTCTGTGTATCAAAGCAGAAGAGTTATCAGTCAATTCAGAAGAACCACTGGTGACATTTAAGGAGCTGCAAAAGCTGCACGAATCCTGGAGGGAAATCGGGCCGGTACCAAGAGATCATAAACAAGAGCTTTGGGACCGTTTTAAGATTGCCACTTCCGTTATTAACAAAAGATACCAGCAACATTTTGAGCAGGAGCGCTCAGTTCAGAAAGAACAACTTCAAAAGAAGATCGAACTTTGTGAATTGGCGGAAGGTTTGTCGGGTTTTGTATCAGACAATCCACGCGAATGGAACGATGTTACCGAAAAGGTGATCGCTCTTCAGGATGAGTGGAAGAAGACAGGTTTTGGTCCAAGGAAAGAGAACAGCAAAATTTGGGATCGTTTCAGGGCAGCCAATGATAGCTTCTTTCAAAACAAGCGGAATTTCTGGAACAAGAGCAAAGAACATTTGTTGCAGAACTATGCAATGAAAGTTGACATTTGTGAACAGGCTGAACGACTGAAAGATAGCGACGAATGGAAGGCAACTACCGACAAATTGATCACGCTTCAGAAGAAATGGAAAGATGTTGGTCCAGTGCCCAGAAAGCAATCTGAACTGATTTGGAAACGATTTCGCACGGCTTGTGATGAGTTTTTTAACAAGAAGCAGACTCATTTTTCAGGTGTCACAGGTGACCAGGATGAAAACCTGAAAGCCAAGAAACAATTGGTTTCCGAAATTGAAGAATACAAACTTACCGGAATTGTCAAAGATGATCTGTCTGTGCTGAAGAGATTTCAGGACAGATGGGCTGAGATTGGTCATGTACCTTTTAGAAAGAAAGAGGAACTGCAGAACAAGTACCACGATGCCATTGACAATCAGTTTAATAAAATTAAAATGGATGATTCGGATTTAAACATGATCAAGTTTAAATCTAAAATTGAACATTTGGCTTCATTACCGAGAGGCTGGTCTAAAATCAACATGGAACGGGATCGCTATTCGGTTCGCCTGAGGCAGTTGGAGAGCGATATCAATACCTTGACCAACAACGTTGGCTTCTTTGGAACTTCAGAAGGAGCGCAGTCACTGATAAAAGGGGTGAACGACCAGATTGATAAACTAAAAACACAAATTGATCAGCTTAAGTCGAAGATGAAAATCATCGATGAACAAGAGGAGATCAATTGATAATAAGCAACTTTACTGGACCCGTTCCCTTTTGGGGGCGGGTCTTTGATTTAGAATTAAGCCGACAATTTTGCCGACAGATTCTGCCTTTACGTTTTTTATTCTTTACTTTGCACTCGTTGAAAACACATTAAATTCGGAAAGTTTTGTCAACTACCAAGTACATTTTTGTCACAGGAGGTGTCGCTTCATCCTTAGGTAAAGGAATTATCGCATCCTCATTAGCCAAATTACTCCAGGCGAGAGGCTACAAAGTCACCATCCAAAAACTTGATCCATACATCAACGTTGATCCTGGTACCCTTAATCCATACGAACACGGTGAGTGTTACGTAACCGAGGATGGAGCGGAGACTGATCTGGATTTGGGTCATTATGAGCGCTTTCTGAATTCTCCAACCTCACAGGCAAACAACGTTACAACCGGCAGGATATACCAGTCGGTGATCAACAAGGAGCGACGGGGTGATTATCTTGGTAAAACTGTACAGATCATCCCTCACATCACGGATGAGATAAAAAGATACATCAAATACCTTGGATCCAAGAAAAAATTTGATGTAGTCATATCAGAAATTGGAGGAACAGTCGGTGACATTGAGTCTTTGCCTTACATTGAGGCTGTTCGCCAGATGAAGTGGGAGTTAGGCACCGATGCGCTGATCATTCATCTTACCCTGGTTCCTTATTTACAGGCGTCTGGAGAGCTGAAAACCAAGCCTACACAGCATTCCGTGAAACAGTTGCTGGAGAACGGAGTTCAGCCGGATGTGCTTGTACTGCGCACGGAACACCAGCTTACACCTGATCTTAAAGGGAAAGTAGCGCTGTTTTGCAACGTTAGTAAAGAGGCGGTTATCGAATCCATCGATGTATCTACCATCTATGAGGTTCCAATAAGGATGAAGGAAGAGAAGCTTGATGTGATCGTACTGAAAAAACTTGGACTCCCGCTTGGTAATGAGCCGGACCTGAAAAATTGGAACGAATTTCTGGAGAGATACAAGAATCCTAAAAAAGAGGTCAAAATTGCCCTCATTGGAAAGTATGTTGAGTTGAGGGATGCATATAAGTCTATTGCAGAGGCAATTATACATGCGGGAGCTTCCAACGAATGCAAAGTAAAAGTCGAGTGGATTCATTCCGAAAAGATCAACGAAGAAAATATTGAAAGGAAATTAAAAGGCTGTCAGGGGATTATAATAGCTCCCGGATTTGGTCATCGCGGAATCGAAGGTAAAATTATCGCTGCAAAATACGCCAGAGAGCTGAAAATTCCCTATTTCGGGATATGCCTTGGAATGCAAATTGCTGTGATTGAATTTGCCCGGGACATCCTGAATTTGCATGGGGCCGATTCTACAGAAATGAATCAATTGACGAAATACCCTGTAATTGATTTAATGGATGAACAAAAAGGCATCATTGACAAAGGAGGCACCATGCGTCTTGGATCTTATGCCTGTAACCTGAAAAAAGATTCCAATTCCTACAAAGCATACGGCAGAACGAAAATATCGGAACGCCATCGTCACCGTTACGAATTCAACAACAGCTTTTTGGCCAGCTTTGAAAAAGCAGGCATGAAGGCTGTGGGTTTTAATCCCGATACAGGCCTGGTCGAAGTGATCGAAATACCGGATCACCCCTGGTTTGTTGGAGTACAGTTTCACCCTGAATACAGCAGTACTGTACTTCAGCCACACCCACTTTTTATTGCTTTTATCAAAGCAGTTATCGATTATTCTCAAAAACAATCAATTTAATTTATGGATAAGAATACCATCGCAGGACTGGTTCTAATATTTATTATTCTTTTTACTGCCAGTTATTTCAACAAACCTTCAGAGAAAGAACTGGAGCGTTTAAGGTTGAAAAATGACTCAATAGCAGTGATCGAAAATGTCAAAGCCAAAGAGAGTGCAAAACAGGTTGAGCTCTCTGCCATGCAACCATCCGCTATAAAGCCAGAATCTTCCAGCGTTCAAAATGAACTGACCAATTTATATGGAGTATTTTCAGTTGCTGCCAAGGGTGAGGAAAAATTTGTAACCCTTGAGAACAACCTGATGAAAGTAGTACTTTCCAACAAGGGAGGTAAAATATATTCTGTTGAACTTAAAAACTACAAAAGGTTCGATGGTAAGCCACTGGTACTTTTCGAGGGAGAGGCAAACCGATTCGGATTGAACTTTTTCTCCCAAAACAAGAGTATTCAAACAGATCACTTCTTCTTTCAACCTTCTGTTAAAGAGAGCATTGTAACAGTGGCAACCTCCAAAGTACCTATCGGGAAAGAGGGACGCGAAAAATTCAACAAGGATAATCCGGGGGATTCAAAATCGGTCTCCATGCTTCTGGATGCAGGTAACAACGTATCCATTGAATATGTTTATACCCTGAGGCACAACTCCTATCTGGTTGGATTTGACATCAAAACATCGGGGTTGAAGAAAGTGACCGGAGCCAACTCCGAATATGTTAATTTCCTTTGGAGTATAAATATGCCAAGACAGGAGAAAATGTCAAAGTTTGGTGAAAATAATCAATCTACTATTTTCTATAAGTTTGATAAAGACGTTGTTGATAAGCTTGATCCTGCCAAATCTGAATCTAAATCACTTTCCACAAAGGTTAAGTGGATTGGTTTCAAACAGCAGTTTTTCTCTTCGGTGGTGATAGCCGATCAGGCGTTCCAAAATGCTCAGATATCAACAAAAAAAACAGATTTGGATTCATCCTATGTGGCAGAGATGACAGCGGATATGACCATTCCCCTGGATGTTAAGGGAAGTGAAAGTTTTCCAGCCAAAATCTTTTTTGGACCCAATCAGTATAATACGCTGAATCAGTTTGATTTAGGAATGGAAGAGCAACTTGCTCTTGGTTGGACAATAATTGGATGGGTGAACATATACATCGTCATTCCGGCTTTTGATTTTCTGCACCGGTACATCAGCAATTATGGTTTGATAATTCTTTTGCTTACCATTTATATCAAACTGCTTACATTGATTTTTACCTACAAATCATACATTTCCACAGCCAAGATGAGGCTGTTGAAACCTGAAATTGAGGAGATTCAAAAGAAATTTGGCGATGACAAGAAGCTGGAATCGCAACAAGCAGTAATGGCATTTTACAAGAAAGCAGGGGTAAATCCAATGGGGGGATGTCTTCCTATGGTGCTTCAGATGCCTATTTTGATTGCCATGTTCTATTTCTTTCCAATTTCAATTGAACTACGCCAGCAAAGCTTCCTGTGGGCATCCGACTTATCTACGTATGATTCAATCATGACATTGCCGTTTACAGTTCCATTCGGCTTTGGTAACCACGTCAGCCTATTCTGTCTGTTGATGACGATCACCAATATACTTTACGTGAAGTATAACAATGAGATGACTGGCGCCGGAACGCAGCAAATGCCTGGTATGAAGACCATGATGTACCTGATGCCGGTGATGTTCCTCTTTATTTTCAACAGCTACGCAGCAGGATTGAGTTTGTATTACTTCCTCTCTTTGGTTTTGACCTTTGTTCAGATGTATATTTTCAAACAACTGATCGATGAGGACAAGATTCATGCCCAGATCAAAGCGAAACAAAAGATTCCGGTGACCAAATCCAAATTCCAGGCCAAACTGGAGGAGATGGCCAAACAAAAGGCTCTTAACGATAAAAAGAAGAGCAAATGATAAATAAAAATGGCCCCACCGGGGTCATTTTTATTTATCATTTGCTCTTAATCTCTTGCTTAACGCTACCATCTTGATTGCCGTATACGCTGCTTCATCGCCTTTGTTTCCCAGGCGACCTCCTGCACGGTCGAGCGCTTGTTGCTGGTTGTCGGTAGTCAATACACCAAAAATAAAGGGAATCCCATAGTCGAGATTAAGTTTGGTGGTTCCATATGTAACGCCCTGGCAAATAAAATCAAAATGGCGCGTTTCGCCCTGGATCACACAGCCAAGCAAAATAACCGCATCAACATCAGTGTTTTCAGCCATCAATTGCCCGCCCAGGGTTAGCTCAAAAGTTCCGGGAACCTCTTCAACTTGAATATCTTCGCGGTTAGCGCCATACTTTACCAGCGTGTCGACAGCTCCGTTTTTTAATGCAATGGTAACTTCACGGTTCCATTCCGCGTAAACGATTCCAAATTTCATTCCTTTGGCATCGGGAACTTCATGATTGACATGATCTGAGAGATTGACTGTGGCCATAATAGAAGTTTAAAATGTTTATGATGTTTAAAATGTTTATAATGTTCTCGGTCCCTGAGCGTAGCCGAAGGGAAATGTTTGAAATGTTACCGGTCCAGGGGCGTAGCCGAAGAAAGGGTTTTGCAAAATTATCGATTAATACGCTACTTTTGGAACCGGTTTAAATTTAATTTTATAATCCCAATTGGGCTGAGCCGTTTAGGTATCAAAGTACTTTGTGCTTCCTTTGTGTTAACCTTTGTGACCTTAGAGGTTATATTTTTGGTTTTCAACACGAAGGGCTCCAAGGTTAACACAAAGGACACCACAAGGGTTTTAATCTTAATAAAAATGACAAGATCAATTATTCTAATCCTTTTGATGTTTATTGGCGGAACAGTTTCTGCACAATACCCATCAGCAACTTCAACAAATTCCTATCATCTTAGTACGTCAGACAGTGCGAAGGTGAGGGGTAGCTCTGTCAAGTACGACAATTCTCCGCGTATATCGGCAATTGTTCCAATATCACTTGTTGCCGGCGGCATCATTGTGGAATCCCTTCCATCGCATACCCTGTTCAGTAAGGAGCGGATACAGCAACATGTTCAGGGGCAATTGAATGGCTTCAGGACGACGGCCGATAATTATCTTCAGTTTGTACCCATTGGTGCCATGTTCGGCCTTAAAATAGCAGGTGTAAAGAGCAAGAGTGATTTTTTGAACCAGGTAATCATCACCGCAAAGTCTGAATTGTTGGTGACTGCCATAGTCTTTTCCATGAAGCATTTTATTCATGACATGCGCCCGGATGGCAGCGCCGACAATACCATGCCCTCAGGCCATACTGCTCAGGCATTTGTCTCCGCAACTTTGCTTGATATGGAATACCGCGATACCTCTCCATGGATCAGCGTTGGTGGTTACTTGTGTGCCACAGCGACAGGTTTCTTTCGCGTTGCCAACAACCGCCACTGGGCTTCAGATGTGCTGGTAGGCGCCGGAATTGGCATCGCTTCAGTGAAGCTGGTTTATCTGACACACCGGTACAAATGGGGGAAAAACCCAACCTCCGTACTGATTCCAACGATTTATCAAAATGGCGGGGGAGTGGCTTTTGCGATGAAGTTTTGAATAAAATAAGTAGGTTGAGGATTTACCTTGACAAATAATCAATTGCACTTTGGGTATAGCTGCTTATTTCAGAAGAATAAATGATTTCCTGACTTACATCTGCCTTATCAATTGTCTTTAATGCACTATCGAAACTCTTAAAAACAGATCTTGCCGAAGGCTTGGCGATAATCAAATCAAATTTGTAATTTCTAATTCTGGAAATATCTGCCAATAGATTCAAGTTGCCATACAACAAGATAGATTTCTCTTGAATTTTCTTTGCATCCAACAAATCAAAACTTACAGGTTTTACCAAATTGAATGTGCCGTTTTGCCATGCATAATCAAAAACAAACTCATTATTTTCAGTACTTACCCGATAATCTTTTTGAATGCGATTGATAATATCTGGAGCCTTTACTTTTAAATCTCGTTCGAACAACCTCCGCAGATCGGATTCTGTGATGTGCGATACCGTAGCTTTTTGATTGTACTCACTGAAATACTCCAATTGCAGATCGGTTACAATTTTGTTGTAATCGGATGAATACAACAAACTTTCATATATTTTGGTGAACTGGAGTGCAGAATCGTCAGCCTTTAGAATTTCACTGTCCAGAAATTTAACAAGATCATCCGATTTTCGGAAATCGTTCACGAAGAATAAATCCTGTTTATTAAGGGCTCTTACCCTTTTTTCTGTCTGATCAAGATACAACCTTATTTTTTTCTCCTGAACCTTGTGAAATAAGGATTTTAAGCGGACGAGATATTTCGGGTAGATAAAACGAACTTCGCCTCTTTCAGCAAAAAACAATACAATCCCGACATTCACCCGTTCGTTCAGAACTTGCGAAGGAACATATTGTAACACTGAATATTTGAAAGTTCCCGAGATCATTTTGTAATGCTGTTGAGTAATATATTAACAAACCAACCCGACTTTTGTTTGAGGGTGCTAAGATAAGATTTTATATGCACAATGTCGTTGTGCCCCAAATTATGTTTTCTTAAGAATATATTGTAACTATCTAATTTGTTGATGTTTAATGTACGTAAGATTTCATGAAATTGTGCGAATAGATCGCTTTTATCTTTTTTGTTTGATAGGTATTGGTGTAACACATGTCGTTCCAGTGTATCTGAAAATTGGTTAGAATTGATATCCGCTAACAGCCTTACTGTGTTTTTGAATGCCCTTTCGTGGTCAAAAATGTAATAGGAATCGCTTTCATTTGAGATGAGGATATTCGTTTTGTAGTTGCCCCGATCCTTGTTGTTAATTAAGGTGTCAAAGGCATAAATGGTGGCTGCATCCGGGATGATTTTTTTAATTTGACCGGATGGTAATTCGGGAAGCAATAAGCTGGTGTTTTCGCAAAAAGCCGATGCAAATTTTAAACGGTCGTCCCTTTGATAGAGAATCTTGCGGATATCTTCAGGAAGCGTGCGGACAAAATCCCTACTGAAATTCACCAAGGGAGGTTGTGGGACAGGCAGCTCGAACTCGGTAGCCAAAACGGAGCCAAATACCTCCCGTGCAACGGTATTGTCATGATCCACATCATCGGTTGTGAATAACTTGACGACATACGGTTTACGTTCCCCATCGACCATTACTTGTATTAGCCATGGCTCGGTCCTTCCTCCTTTGGTGAAGACGCTGTTGAATTGTATGGCTTCTAAAATCTTAAGCAAAGCGATGATGTTTTATATTTTACAATTCCCCTTTAAACCCCTGCTTGCGCGGAATTTGTAATCCGTGCCCGTACAATTGACGCCCAATATATTTTATTACCAACCTTTCATTCTTTAACAAATAGGTTCAATATTCCCTTCTCTCCGGCATAATCCGTAAGAGCCGGGATTTGTTGGCTACTCCTGTAAGTCGCCAACGAAGGTTCATTCCCTTTCAGTGTTCCGTTATCAAACCTTTAGGTTATTTTAGTTTTGCGATCTGTTTAGTCCCCAAAAGCGATTTCATTTGTGTAATGGCTATGGCGTTCAACTGCCTTAACCGTTCGCCTTGTGGCAATCCCTGATGAATAAGCACGGCATTGATGCTCTCCATGTTGCTCAACACTACCAATTGTTCCAAAGTGGCTGCATCCCGCACATTACCATCAGCATCAGGATTTTCTTTGTGCCATTGTGCTGCCGTTTTTCCAAACAGTGCGACATTGAGCAGATCGGCTTCGCTGGCATAGATGGAAGAGGCTTGCAGTGGCGTAATTTCAGGAGGGATTATCTTTTCTTTAATTGCATCAGTATGTATCCGGTAATTGACCTTGGTTAAGGTGCGTTGTAAGTTCCACTCAAGATTAAGACGGTGGTTTTCATCTTCTTTCAGACGCTGGAATTCTGTAATCAAATACAATTTAAATTCCGGGCTAATCCAGGAGGCGAATTCAAAGGCAATATCACGATGGGCAAAAGTGCCTCCATACCTTCCAGATTTGGAAACCATTCCAATCGAATTTGTTGCTGTAATCCATTTTTGAGGAGTGAGGGTAAAACTGTTTAAACCCGATTCGTTTCTAAAGGCATCGAATTCGATGCGTTTAAAATGAGGGTTATGCAGTTGTTCCCATAGTCCGCAAAAATGAGACTGTAAAATGAACTCTGTCTAAAGTTCAATTATAATTAATTTTTACTTTAGACAGAGTTCATTTTACAGTCTCAGAAGTTGCAGTAAATCCATAAGAATGTTCCCAAACTGTTAAATTAGCGCTACGGACCGTCAAACAAGGACTTTCAATCAATCACTTTGCTCTCCTGAGCTGCTATTAAGCTCCACGGAATTGCTACTAAGTTCCCCTAAACTGTTACTAAGCTTCCCAGTATTGCTACTTAGCTCTCCAGGAACGTTACCAAGCTTCCCAGTATTGCTACTTACCTCCACATAACCGTTACTAGGCTTCCAATTACTGCTACTAAGCTCCCAGAAACCGTTACTAAGCTCCCCGAAACTGGGGTCAATTTAATAAACTTCGGGTCTGTTCAACAAAGTTCTAAGATTCCATTCTTCCGTCCGAAATGATGATGTCAGCTATTCTCAAAATACTATCGCGGACGATTCCTTGTATGGCATTCCTTACCCCGGGTTCCGCTTCGCTCCACCCGGGGCTATTTATATTTAACCACTCCGTGGTAGGAGATTGAAACAAGATGATGCATTCTGGTCGAAAATATACATTTCCATCCCATTTTCTCATCGCCTCATCTTCTCATCTTCTCCGTTTCTTTCATCCCAATCCTCCCATCGTCACTGAAAGCAAAACCTCCCGGGTATAATCCCTGATTTAAAACTATCCAGAAGTTTTCCGGAAGCTGAAAAGCGCGTAATAATCCCTGATTGCTGGTAATCCAGCGCATCGCCGACATAGATATTCCCATTGTGGGGATCCAAACCTAAACCATACAATAATTTTGATTGGAGCGCCAGAAAAGGCTTATCAGGCAATTGATCAGCCAGAACAGACATTTTATGGACATCATTGCCCAAAAGATAAAACAGATTTTCGCCTGGTCCGTCTATGACAAGCTTTACTGGTTTCGCGGTAGCAGGAAATTCATAGCTATTTTCAATAATTTTGGTTGAAGGATCGATTTTTTGCAACTTGGCAATGTTGGTGGAACTATTTCCCGGTAGGGATTGGCAGAGTACCCAGATCTTGTTGTAACGGTCCAAAACCAGTCCGCATGGTTGTAATCCTGTGGCAATTTCAGCAACGATCCGGTCCTTTTCAGTGTCAATCACCAGAACGGTCTTATCTCCCGACCAGCAAGTGACAAACAGAAGGTTCCCAAATTGCACCATCTCCTCGGTGGAAGGGTGCGAAGGGCAGGGGATTGATCCGGTTACAAGGTTGGTCGTAGGATCCACAATGGAAATTTTACCCGCATACAGGTCTGTTACATAGGCCTTTTGGTCGTTGATGAAATGAATAAACCTGGGTGAGGTCAAGCCAGTGATTTTTCCGGTATATTTTCCGTTTGAGACATCCATCACATAGATTTTTCCCGAATTATTGACAACCACATATCCTTTTGACTTCCAAATGGTCATCGATTCGGCCACATCGCCCAATGGCAATCCGTTTACTTTGTAGAAAAGATCGTTCTGAACCGCCCTTTTCAATGTATCGTATGAAGAGAGGGTTGCATTCCCATACATGAAGTTTCCTTCATTGACGATAAACATGGCTCCTGAAGCAATCTGAACGTTTTCCAGCTGCCTGTGTTCCCTGATCCAGGCATCATCTTTCATGCAGCCGGCGAAGAGGCTGAACAACAGTAAAAGAGTTAAATTCCTGAGGGTCATATTTCGTGGTTTAAAAATCATAGCGCAGCACAAGTTGGTAATTTCTTCCGGGCATTGGTCGCTGGAGAACAGTCCGATAATCTTCATTGAAGATATTCAGTACTTTGCACTCGGCTGTCAATTTATTTTTCGTAGAAGGAATTGTAATTCCAACCAGAAGATTGTTCATGAAATAAGGATAAAGGTAATCAGAGATAGTATCTTCACTGTTGGCGGTGGTCGTGTATCTTTTGCTGTAATAATTCCACATCCAGTCAATATGGAAACAAGACCAGGAGAGATTGACGTTTACATTGGCTGAATTTTCGGGGATATAGGGCAGCTGTTTGCGATATGCCGGACTATTCTCCGAGAGATTGACCGATTTGGTGTATGCGTAATTTCCTTTTACTGCATACCGGAAGGAACTAAATTGCCCGCTCCATGCCACATTCGCCTCTATGCCGCGGCTAATGACTTTTTCAATGTTAAACGGCTCCCAATAACCCTGAAATGTTGGTAGCCAGATGATCCAGTCACTTACATTTGATCGATAAACTGAAATTCCGGTGTGAAACCTGCTATTTCCAAAAATAAACTCATCGACCACCCCAAAATCGAGCAGGTTTTCTTTTTCTGATCTTAACAGAGGATTTCCTCCCGGAAGGTAATAGAGATCATTGAGCGTAGGAGCGTGGATGTTTTGCGCTGCAGAACCTGAAAAGACGAGTGATTTCGCAGGATCAGGCCGATAATTAATCCTTAGCAGCGGCAATAATCCTTTGTGGACAAAATCAATTACTTCCTCCCGGATCATCATAACAGCATTCCAGTTGGGACTAAACTGTTTTTCAATTCTTGCATAGAGGGAATTTTCAAATCTGCTCTTGTTATATCCGGACAGATTGGAGGTTGTTCGTAGATTTTCATTGAGCACATGGTGCAGACTGGCATGAAGGCCAGCTTCAATAGCAAGCTTTTCGTCGAATTGATAACGGTAACTGAATTTGTTGACAAAGGAGGTTATTTTAGAATTCGCGTCAATAACTACCTGATCAGGGGCGCCGCTAACCTTGTTTTTGAGCTTATATGAGGAGTTTTGCAGGTTCAGGGCAGACAATACTGATAACCGGCTCTTTGAACCATAATGTTTCCATTCTGCCACCGAACGAAGGGCATTTTCATTTTGTCTGTTGATATTCGCCTGCTCATTGCTTTCATTGGTAAGCAATTGCGGTATACTCCGCTCATTGTGCTGCAACCAACTCCTGACAGACAACGAATTGTTTGGGCCAGTTTGAAAGTATAACTCCTCCAGAAACCCATAGTTAAGGTAATCGGCATTTTTATTTGTCGCAGAGGGATAAATGTATTGATTGGTTTGCGGATCAATCGTCGCATTCAACTTATTGACAAACTGAAAGTCATTCTGGGATGAATTGTAATAAAATGCGCTTTTTGACTGAACTTTTCTGTTTCCAATGCTGAGCTGGGCATACTCATCAAATGTTTTAAAACTCCCATAGCTGCTTAAAAGCTTTCCCGATAGGGTATTGCCCCAGTTTGCCCTGTTATCGAGACGAATGGTACCGCCCAAAGCCCCTGCAGACTCTGTCATGGAAGATGATCCGTGAAGCACCTTCACTTCATCCGCAAAATAGACAGGAATCAAAGAGAAATCGACCATTCCCAGCATGGGAGAGTTCAATTCCAGGCCATTCCAGCTTACTTTTGTGTGCGACGGCGCCGTGCCGCGAAAGGAGGCTGTTGCCATCGCACCTCTTCCATACTCTTTGATAAAAATGGGAGTATTCTGGGAGAGAAGTTCTGAAAGCCTTACGGAGCTTGATCTGACGAGTGTTATTGAATCAATTTCTGATCTGGTTTCATTGAATTTGTTTGGTACTTTTCTGCCAAGAATTTGAATTGTCTGCAATCGGAGGGTATCCTTCAGCGATTGTGCCCTCACCGCATCGCAAGAATAAAGGATGATCAAGACCAAAACCAACTTGAGGAGCAAAAGTCTCATCAATAGCTTTTTTTGTCCAATAGGTGAATATCTGCCGCACCGCTGATTTCGGTGGATATTTCATTCAACCAGCCTGCAATTTGGAAGACTCCGCTTTGAACCATGATAAAATTAACTTTTGAAAGGTTGGCCGGCACTCCCACAGCATCGACAGCTGAAGAAATATCAAAGAAATTAGCCTTCAGTTTGGCGTTATAATCTTCATTGTCATAACATTCAGCATACCCGAACCTGAATAACCCGCTAACAGGCATCCAAAGCTGGACAGTGGGATCCTTTGAGGTGTTGGCGTATGCATCAGGCAATTTCTCACCGGAGAAGGTAACAGAGGTCTTGTCGCCATATCCGCCCCACCACCAGCTTCCGGTTCCGAATTGCGGAACGAGATTGCCCTCTTTACCCTGATTATCTTTCCAGGTAACGTAGCCGGAAGTTCCTGGCTTGTAATAGGTAACCTGATAATTATGAATAGTTTGCGGATTGTTGTATTCACTTCCTTTGAGTTCCAGCCATGGTCCGTCGTTGGGAAGGCCATCGTTGTTGGTATCAGCCATCACATACACTACACCTGGCTCAGAGCCGACCGAAGGCTGTGTGTACACTGCAATATCAGGGCCATTCGTATTGTTCACGGCATGATCAAACCCTGCGATGATATAACCACCCCAACCTCCCAGGTAGGTAAATGATTTTCCGTTGATCCAGGGCTCACCAATAAAAGCATTGCATTTCTCATTGGGAGTGATGAGCGACGCGTGCTGACCAGGCCCATACTGGTAATCGAATACTTTGGCAATATAGGGCGACTGATTGGTTGTTTGAACCGACTCATCAGTGGTTGTCAATTTTTCAGAACATGCATAAACAGAGAATATTACGATTAAAACGATCAGTTTTGAGATGAGATATTCCGTCCATTCCAACGATTGACCTGAAAATCGAATCCTATGACTATACTCTGGGACCGATCCCGAAATCGAACCCTTTAACAAGCTCAGGGACCGAATCGAAAATCGAACCCTTCGGCTACGCTCAGGGACCGACTCGAGAAACGAATATTGTTTTCTTCGAACCACTGTGATCTAATAAATTAAATGTTTAAGCCTACAGGAGGAGAAACAAATGGTTGTAATTCGCCTGCACGCTTTTATCCCGAAAGCTTAAATTGTGAATGGCTGGTCTTCTGACTTATCCCGATTCTTAATCTCCTTCCCGTTCGTGTGAGAACAAACAGTGGATCAACGATCAAAAACGTACTATCCCTTGCAGGATCGGGCTTACAGCAGCGGGAACTGTACCGGATTCTCACCGGATTCCCAATTAAGCCGTGCGGCACCTATTCAATACAAACTTAAACAAAAGTTTGGATATGAAGATAAAAAAAGGCGTTTAAAAGTTTAAATTGTATAACACAAAGGAAACACAAAGAATTTCGCTAAACAACATTGATTGTGAAATAGTGAGTTTTACGCTATCTTTGTATGACAAGGATTCTCCGGTCTGTCAGGAAGGATAAAGTAAAAACGCCCCAATAATGAATGGTCCATACTTATGCTAAAATAGAAAAACAGAAATAAAAAATATATAGATAATACTTTAAATAATAGATATTAAAAATAGAAGAGACTGTTTAAATTTAGTTTTTTAATCTTTTCGGTGAACAGGATTGAATCAAATGGAAACCAATGGTTCATTCTACTAACATAGATTTGTAAAACCTTATTTTTAATAAGCAACCTTAGTAGAAAATGATATTCCACCAAACTTTAACCTTATTACCTTATTCTTTAAGTAAATGCCCGTTATTTGTCGTAATAATTTCTATATGAGATATTTGAATAATGTAATAAGGTTGCTATTCAATCAACTATTCTTTCTACTAAGGTTGAAACGGCAAAATAAGGTTTTCAAACCCGAAGACTTTCGCAAAATCTCATTTAGATAACAATGCTGGAATTGTCTTAAAAAATAAATTTAAACAGATTCTAAAACTATGAGTAATTTAAATAATCTTGAACCTCGGGCCATATGGTACTATTTCAATGAGGTATGTAAGGTACCTCGTCCATCCAAACATGAGGAAAAAATGATTGATTTCCTTCTTGGTTTTGCAACATCACACAATATGAAAGTCAAGAAGGACAAAGTTGGTAACATCGTTATAAAAAAACCAGGTACAAAGGGGTTGGAGCAGGGAAATGTAATCATTTTACAATCTCACATGGACATGGTTTGTGAAAAGAATGAGGGGGTAGTTCATGATTTTTTCAAGGATCCAATTGTTCCAATTGTAGAAAACGGATGGGTTAGGGCTCGAAATACAACGTTGGGAGCAGATTGCGGCATTGGAATGGCGGCTTCTTTAGCTATTTTGGCAGATAATAGCCTGATGCATCCTCCTATTGAGGCATTGTTCACTGTTGACGAAGAAACAGGTTTAACCGGCGCAAAAGCGCTGCAATTGGGTATGCTGGAGGGGAAAATTTTACTCAACCTTGATTCTGAGGATGAAGGTGAGCTATTTATTGGTTGTGCCGGAGGAATCGATTCGGTTGGAACGTTCAAATACGAAACAAAAACGGTTCCACACCATTTTGTAGCTTTTAAAATCAGTGTAACAGGATTGCTTGGAGGACATTCGGGCGATGATATAGAAAAGGGTAGGGGAAATGCCATCAAAATATTGAATCGCTTTCTTTATCAATTAGATAGATCATGCGAATATCATATTGAACAATTCAGTGGAGGCAATCTTCGCAACGCAATTCCGCGCGAAGCCAATGTCATTTTGGTAGTTCCTCAGGATAAGAAGGAACACCTGACCATTGAAATCAATCATTTCAGGGTGGATATGGAAAATGAACTGTTGGGAAAGGAACCGAAATTTAAACTTGTCCTGGAAAGCACCGATTTGCCTGATTCAGTAATGACCAGGGAGAGTAATACTAAATTTGTGAACTTATTATACGCTTTGCCACACGGGATCCATTCTATGAGCGCCAGGATGCCTGGACTGGTGCAGAGTTCAACCAATCTGGCGAGTGTTAAATTTAAGGAAGAATCTATTGTTGAGATTGTTACAAGTCAAAGAAGCGATCTGGAAAGTGGAAAACAGGACATATACCAAATGGTGGAGTCCGCCTTTTTACTTGCCGGCGCCACTGTAAAGCATGGCGAAGGCTACTGTGGCTGGACGCCCAATCCATCTTCGACAACGCTGGATATTTCAAGAAAGTGTTATGAAGAGCTTTTCGGCGTAAAACCGGTAGTAAGATCAATTCATGCAGGGTTGGAATGCGGGTTGTTTCTGGAAAAATTCCCAGACCTGGATATGATTTCATTTGGCCCGACACTCAGAGGCGTTCACTCTCCGGATGAGAAAATAGAGATCGAATCGGTCGGAAAATTCTGGAAATTTTTGACTGAATTGTTGCCCAGACTGGCCTGAGTTAGTTTAACGGGAGTAAACTAAAGGTTTAATTTACTCCCGTTAATTAATTCTATTACAGTGTAATCAGAAATACTTTCTTCTCGGTTCCCCGCATCACATCTACCGAGATGATTTGGCCGGGAGAATAGGCCTTCATTCTGGCCATGTAGTCGTAAATACTGCCTATTTTTTTACCATCGATCGCGATGATGATGTCTCCCTTCAAAAGACCGGCCTTGGAGGCAGGTCTGCCTGGTGTAACCCCATCTATGCGCATTCCATCTTTTTCTGTTCCTGCAAAATCAGGAATGATGCCCAGCGTAACTTTCAAATCTGTTCGTGTTGAGATGCCAGCTTTCGGTCCGCTCTCCTGGTAAGTCAATCTTTTGCCGCGATTGGCCACCTCCATGATTAACAGATAGGCGTTCTCTGTAATCAGTTTTTCGCCGGTGATGTTGATTCTGTCGTATGTGTCATTTGG
>JALOCD010000052.1 GCA_023228025.1 Prolixibacteraceae bacterium
ATTCTCAGATCAGTGGGAATGATCCCGTGCTGAAACAACTGATCAAAATAGGCCTTTCGATCCTGGGCGGAGACCTCTTTGTAAGGATCCACTTTCCGGATGTAGATCGAATTTTTCCGGTATTGCTGTAAGTCGGTAAGTTTCTCAACGATCGCTGTTTTAAGTGTGCGAAATCCAACAGGCATTTCTCCTGCCAGATAAATTTCGGCCATCAAAGGTTTGTCAATTTTTTCAAGTAACCTGATGGATGCAGGCGAAAGGGTAAATCTTTTTTCAGCGGTAAAATCCAGTCGGAAGAGCTGAAGGTTGGCAAGGATCAACAATCCCAAAATAAAAACCACATAGGGTGTCATTCGCCGCCGTCGCAACGAAACCAATGTTCTATTCCAGTTCAAAGCAATTCCGGTCAGTATCAAAAAGGTAGCTGCGACTGTCAGGAAATAGAAAAGATCGCGGCTATCGATCATACCCCTACTGATGGATTCGTAATGTGCGGAGATCCCGAGTGAAAACAGGAAGGAAGATAAAGTTGACTGAAGTACCAGGTCCGAAAGAAGTTCAAATCCTGAGAAGAGGAAAAATGAGAGCAGGACTGCCAACACGAAGGCCACAATCTGGTTTTCGGAGAGCGAAGAGGTGAACAATCCAACTGCCAGGAAAATCAGTGCCAAGAGGAGCATTCCGCAATAACTTCCAAAGGTTGCAGCCACATCCACCACCCCGACAGGGTTTCCAAGCTGATAAACCGTATAGAAATAGACGAGCGACAGAAGAATCGTCAGAAAAACAACAAAAAAAGCAGCAAGTAATTTAGCAATAATCAATTGAAAAACAGTCAATGGCCGAGTCAACAGCAGTTCCATGGTACCACTCCGTACCTCTTCCGAAAAAAGCCGCATGGTGATTGCCGGTATCAGGAAGAGGTATAACCAGGGCGCCAGCTCAAAAAAGGAGGAGAGGGAGGCGTAACCTCCCGAAAGAATGTTCATGTTCCCGTCGAAGAACCAGAGGAACAGTCCGGTGATCAGGGCAAAGACCGCCAGGATCAGGTAGGCGATCAATGATCCGAAAAATTGAAGGAGCTCTTTTTTTATGAGGCTTAGCATATATTTTACTAATAATCAACCAAACTTACTACGATGACCATAATTGATTGGAAATTCCATTCGAATACTACTGTCTTCCAAAATGCCCCAACCAATTGCTCTTAAAACAGGATCTATTAATTCTGCTCTTGTTTCGGTTTCGTTCATTTAATCATCTTTCTTAAGCATGCCTACGCTTTTCTTGTAAACATTAGACCTATTTAAAATACTATAAATCAACGAAATAAAATATCTATTTGAATTTTTCTTAAGCAAATTATTAAGCAAATATTCGTTTTCATACACTTTGTTGTTTAATAAGATACTTGGTTAAATTAAAGCGCATTTAAAGCAATTGGTCATTTTCTTGCATATTTTGCCTTAAATAGTATTTCATTCCTCTTGTTTCTCCTGATGCATCAATAATTTTCTTTTCAACCATTGTTCTCAGCATTCTTTTTATTTTGTATTGATTGATTTCCAAACCAATACGTTGATGGATTTCACTAAAACCGCTATTCGGATAAGTCCTTACATCTTTGTAAATCAACTCTTCCAAACGGTAATCTTCAATATTTTTTAAATTGGTCTTACCTTTAAAATTGATTTTACGAATAAACTCAGGATTAACAGCATATTGAGTTCCTTTCCCTTTGCCGGTTTTAATAATCAATAAGAATATCTTGAACTTCGTCTAGAGTGTATGTTTTCATTTTCGCGTTTCAATAAAATAAAGACAAAATAAATTCATTAAAATTAAACTTTGCACGCAGGTAAGTGGTTTCTTACGGCAGGACCTAGCAGTTGGCATATTTGTAGTAAGGAGACGTAAAAGCGAAACTCTGCACAATACGAACCGTGTCAACGCATAATACATTTTTAAAATCACAAGAAATCAGTTATGTACGATCAAAAATTAGCTACTCCGTTTCTTTGTTTTGTAGCATTTCTCTTGCTTTATCCAGTTGGCTTTTCACAAAAGGAATTATTACCTGACCTAAATTATGAACGTTGGTTGAATATAATTTTGGTTGCTCATTTGACATTTCAAAATTCTTTAAAGAATTAATTATTGCTGATTGCAATTCTATGGGCATACTACGTTTATCAAAACCACCTTTAATTTGATTATTAACATACTCTTTAAAAGTGCTAAACTTCTTCACTTCATCTTCAGAAGGTTTACTTTCGTAGAAATGATAATAAAACCACAATTCAAAACAAGGATTACTTTGTACCATAAACCACTGATTACTTGTTGTATTGTTATTTTTGCAGAAATCCTTCAAAATCTGTATTTTGTTACCCTCATTCCATCTATCTGTGTCAATAACAAACCAGATCTCGTCTTCATATTCTTCGCTTAATTTAAATTTTGGACAATTATTTTCATTTTCTAAAAACAACAACTCAGCATTTTCCTTTAATTTTAAGGGATCTGATTCTCCGTTCTTATTTGGAATAGGTAAAATATCAATATTCGATGAGAAACCCTGAAAGTATTTGAAATATTTAACTTCAGTATCTTCTCCTTCGCAAAAAATATAAATTTTCTTAGCTTCTTTTTTCGCAATAACCTTTTCATATACCTTATTTCTAGACAGATACTTCATCTTTATGCCAATTTAGATCCTGTAAATTTGCTAAGAAAGGTATTCCTCCGTATCTGCCATTTAAATAGCCATTTTCAATATTAGCAGTATTATGAATATTAAAATCACTTAATGAATAAAATTTTGAAGACCCGTCAATGTCTTTCTGAGCAAACCATATTTCATCAGGTCTTAATATCTCTTGGTCTAATAGACATGATTCATGTGTTGTAAATATTAGCTGACCTTTTGCTGATTGGTCCAGTGATATTTTAGAAATTATTTCCTTAATAGTAATTGGATGAATACTACGTTCAATTTCATCTATTAAGTAAACACTTTCTTCGTTTATTATGCCATTCAGAGCAGGAATATAATCAATTAATCTTTTTGTTCCATCAGATTCCATCCCAACAGAAAAGTCAACATTTAATCCTTTGTCATTTATATGAGAAGTAACTAATCTTTTAACAAACACTTCTTCATTTTCATAAACCAATGTTGCTTGTTCACCTGTTTCCGAATTTGTTAGAATTGAAAGCGAGTTCGGCTCTTTTTTTAAATTCTCGGCTATACCTTTTATTTTCTTTTTATCAATACTTTCAAGAAAATCTTCAATTTTTTCCTTTTCAACATTTATACTTGAGATTCCTGTGTTTAGATTAGGAAGTAAACTATTAGCAAAATCTTTTAGCCCTTGATTTGTATCAAGAATATGGGCTATTCCACCTGGTTTAGCGTCAGGTTTAATAATTACAAGCGTTTTATCAAACCAATCAAAAACAGTACTTACATCTTGAAACTCTTCTTTATATTTTGAATTAAGGAACGAAAGTAATAATTCGTTCTTTTGTAATAGTTTCTCAGCTAAAACCTCTACAAACAACTTATTTTTCTCATTATTCTTTATATATCCGTCAAAAAAAACAATAGATTGATTATCATTTTCATTATTTCTATCAAAAATCAAAATGTCTTTATCTTTCCTGCTTTCCACTAGATATTCGTTCAACACAATTCCCTTATCAAAAGTCAGAGAATAATAGTAAATCTTTGATTTTGAATAAAATTCTATTCCAAGTGCAACTGGATCATTGCTGGAGGCATCACTAAGTTTAAATTTAATTTCTCCTAAATCATCAATTAGCTTCCCTTCTTCAATCATTGATTCTAATAATGAAATTGCCTTTATTAAATTTGACTTTCCTGAACCATTCGCGCCATAAATTGCACTTAATCTCAAGAAACTAATATCATTCTGTGTTACTTTATGATGTGGCAAGCGTTGCGTCTTATTAGGAAATAAATTAAATTCAGTTTCATCTTTGAAAGAAAATAAATTTTTTGTACTAAATCTTATCAACATAACTTTTCCGTTTATATTTAACGCATAAATATAAATATTTTCTAAACAAATCAACTATTTTGTTATTTATTTATTTTTTAACGTTAATATTTAACGTCTACGTAACATATGAATAGTTGCTTTGTATTTTTCACCAACAAATATTTCAACGCCTAAACTAAAGCTAATAACCTCTCAGCAACCCAACCATCTCCTCCGCTGCCCTGTCTGCACATCCCGGAGGTCCCAGTTTGGCCAGCATCAGCTTGTAGTTGTTCAACATCTCCTCCCGGTAGGCGTCATCTTCCAGTATTTTCCGGAGTTCGACTGCCACCGCTTCGGGCTTACAGTGTTCCTGGAAAAATTCTTTTACTATCTCCTTGTCCATCACCAGATTGACCAGCGAAAACCATTGGATGTTCAGGAAGAGTTTCTTTAGCAGGGAGGTGAACCTTCCCAATTCCATGATGTAACAGACCACCTGGGGGACATTGATCACGGCAGTCTCGAGTGTGGCTGTTCCGGAAGCAACCACCGCCGCCCTGGATTGCTGCAAAAGTTCATAGGTTTTGCCAAAAAGAACAGGAATTCGGCGATCTTTCAGGTGCTCCTGGTACAGACTGAGCGGCAAGGAAGGGGCACCGGCGATAACAAACTGATAATCGGGAAACAGATCGGCCACCTTTGTCAGAACAGGCAATATCAGATTGATCTCCTGTTTCCGGCTTCCTGCAAGCAGGGCCACGATTGGCCGATCTTCCAGATTATTTTCATCGATAAATTGCCGGTAGGTTTGGTCCATGTTGGGACGCACTGCCAGTTCATCGATGGTAGGGTTTCCTACATAACGAATCTGGTAGTTGAATTTGTCGTAAAAAGCTTTTTCAAATGGGAAGATGGTAAATAGTTCATCCACGTAATTAAGTATCCACTTGACACGACCCGGTCGCCAGGCCCATATCTTCGGGGATATATAGTAAAATGTCTTGATATTGTGCGCTTTGGCAAATCTGGCCATTCTAAAATTGAACCCGGGATAATCGACCAGAATCAATACGTCGGGCTGGAATTCGAGGAGCTTCTCCTCGGCCATTTTAAAATTGATTTTGATCTGTTTCAGGTTCATCAAGACCGTGAAAAAGCCCATGAAAGCCATATCACGGTAGTGTTTTAGCAAGACACCTCCCTGTTCGGCCATCAATTCGCCACCCAAAAACCAGAAAATCGCGTCGGAATCCTTTTTTTTGATCCCTGCCATCAGGTGGGAGGCGTGCAGATCGCCGGAGGCCTCTCCGACAATGATAAAATATCTCATTACACTGATCTTTAGTTAGTTGAAGTGACATACAATGATTTACAACCTGCACATTTCGACCTCCCCCAACCCCTCCCAAGGAGGGGGGTAATGCTCTGATGTTGATCAGAATACGAATCTGAAGTCTCCCCTTTTGGGAGATTTAGAGGGGTCAAAAAAGGGCAAATCAAAAAATTACTATGGTTCATTTCCTATTCCCTTAATGGTTGATTACAAAGCGAATTTCATAACAAAGACGGACACTACAAAAAGTATGGTAATGGCCATCACTCCCCTACCCGATTTGAACCGGTTGGTCCTGACGAAAAACATGAAGGGGATCAGATTGGGAAAAACTGCCAAACTAACCACATGGACAATTTTCCCTGTCCGTACCAGAATATGTATGTATTCGCTAAAAGACAATTCCCTGAACCGAAAGAGGAAATAGAGCATAAAAAATACCAATGGAAAACCCAGTCCGAGCAGGAGGCCAAGCCAGAATTTGTTCAGTCCCGAAGGTTCATAATAAGCAGGGCTCATGGTATCAGAATTTCCATTTTTGCATGAAATGAAATGCGGTATAGGCCGTCAGATCAGTCGTTACCGGCACTACGGAAACAAATCCGTTGAGCAGGGCAAATGTATCGGTGTCGCGAGCCTCATTCTCGGCATCGTTGAAATAACCTGTCATCCAGTAGTAGTCGCGGCCATGGGGATCGGTGCGTTTTTCGAACTCCTCCATCCATTTTCCACGGGTCTGGCGCGAGAAATTGATCCCTTTGACCTCCCCTTTTGGAATGTTCACATTCAGGCAAATTCCGTCAGGAAGACCAAATTCTGCCACTTTTTGGAATATGCGGGCCACCACTTTTTTGGCCTTTGTGAAATCGGCCTCCTGGGCATAATCATCCAATGAAAAGCCGATGGAGGGAATGCCATGGATGCAGCCCTCGATCGCAGCGCCCATCGTTCCTGAATAAAGCACTGAAATAGAGGTATTTGCGCCGTGATTGATCCCTGAAATCACAAAATCGGGAAGTTTACTGAGTATTTTACTGCAGGCAAGTTTGACGCAGTCAACCGGTGTCCCGGAACAAGAATAGATGGACAATCCTTCTTCTTCCTGGAGTTTATTGATTCTCAATGGTTTTTCGACGGTTATTGCATGAGACATTCCGGAATGCGGTGCGTCGGGGGCAACCACAACGATGTCGCCAAAGAGTTTCATCACCTCAATAAGTTCGTTCAACCCTTTGGCAAAAACCCCGTCATCATTGGATATCAATATTAAAGGCCGTTCATCCATTTTATCCATATTTTGTCCAAAGATAATCGTTCGGACGGAAATATTGGTTAAATAGGTACATTTGCATTTGTATGGCTGCATTAAAAAAACGCATCATCCTTTTGGGAACCACCTGGCCCTTTCGGCCCGGGGGCATCTCCACCTTTAACGAAAGGCTGGCCAGGGCGCTTATCGAAGAAGGGCATGAGGTGATTATTTATACCTTTTCACTTCAATATCCCAATTTTTTATTTCCGGGAAAATCCCAATATTCTGATCAGCCTGCCCCTGCGGATCTGAACATACATATCAGGGTCAATTCAGTCAATCCTTTCAACTGGATTTCGGTAGGCAGGGAGATAAAGAAACTGGCGCCCGATTTGCTGATCATGCGTTTCTGGATTCCCATGATGGCACCGGCCCTTGGAACCATTGCCCGAATTGTAAGGAAAAACAGGCATACCAGGGTCATCTCGCTGGCCGACAATATTATCCCCCACGAAAAACGTATAGGAGACAAGCAACTGACCAATTATTTTGTGAGAAGTGTCGATGGATTTGTTACGTTATCCCACAAAGTACTGGATGACCTGAAGAAGATCCGGCCATCCGTCCCAGTGCTGTATACACCTCATCCGCTTTACGACAACTTTGGCAAAGCGGTATCCCGGGAGGAGGCCTTGTCAAACCTAAATTTGGATCCCGAATATAAGTACCTGCTTTTCTTCGGGTTTATCCGCGAATACAAGGGACTCGATTGGTTGCTGACTGCCTTTGCCAATCCTGCTTTGCGAAAATTTAAGGTCAGGTTACTGGTTGCTGGTGAGTATTATACCACATCAGGTAAATATGACCAGATTATCAAAAATTATCATTTGGAAGATGATGTGGTATTGCATACAAACTTCATAGCCGACAGCATGGTTCCCTCCTACTTCGGCGTTGCCGACCTGGTCGTGCAACCGTACAAAGATGCCACACAGAGTGGCGTTACGCAGATTGCCTACCATTTCGAAAAGCCTATTCTGGTCACCAATGTAGGTGGATTGGGCGAAACAGTGCCCAACGGAAAAGTTGGTTATTCGGTAGAACCAAATCCCGAAGCTATTTCAGAAGCGCTGATTGATTTTCTGGAGCATGACCGGAAAGAGGCGTTCAAGACAAATATCCGCATAGAAAAGAACCGCTTTACCTGGGGAAAAATGGTTGAAACGATTGAAAAACTGGATGACGGAATAATAAAAAATAGGTTAATTTAGGACGGTGAAGTCTGGATGATGTTTCCATACAGAATTCATTGAACCCATTAAAGAATTTTTTGGTTACAGATGGATTTGCAGACAGAAATAGAAAAGAGGGAGATTGAAGACCTTTTCGAAGAGTTGCTAAAATCTTTTACCCGTCCGCTGACGACTGAAAACGTGCAATTGATCCAAAAAGCCTATCAATTTGCATCTTCAGCCCACCTGGGAGTCAGGCGTCGGTCGGGAGAACCTTATATTGTGCATCCTCTTTCCGTTGCAAAAATTGTTGTCAGTGAGATAGGGTTGGGAACCAAATCCGCGGTAGCGGCTATCCTTCATGATGTTGTGGAGGATACGGATTATACGGTTCAGGACATTGAGAAGATGTTCGGAGCAAAGATTGCCATGCTGGTGGATGGGCTCACAAAGTTGTCGGGAACATACGATTCCAAGCAAGCCACCAATTTCCGCAAAATGTTGATGACCCTTTCGGACGATGTGAGGGTCATTTTGATTAAACTGGCAGATAGGCTGCACAACATGCGGACACTGGATTCGATGCCCCTCAACAAGCAGTTGAAAATCTCCTCCGAAACACTTTACATATTTGCCCCATTGGCCCACCGGCTCGGGCTCTACGCCATCAAATGCGAACTGGAGGACCTCAGTCTAAAATTCAAGGATCCGGAAACCTATCGGAAGATCGAACTTAGCCTGCACAGTGAGGAGGAGCGGATCAGTTACCTCGTACACGATTTTATCAAACCAATTCAGGCAAAACTTTACGAGGAAGATTTTGATTTCACGGTAAGTGGCCGAACGAAATCGATCTATTCGATTTACCAGAAGATGCAGACCAAGAACATCACCTTCGAGGAGATTTATGATTTGCTGGCCGTTCGCATCGTTTTTAAACCCAACGAAAACATCTCTGAAAAACGACAATGTTTCGATATATTATCCCTTGTCACAGACATTTACACACCAAAACCGGATCGGATCAGGGACTGGATCACCATTCCGAAAGCCAATGGATATGAGGCGCTTCACACTACCGTGATGGGGCCGAAAGGACAGTGGGTCGAAGTACAGATAAGAAGTGAGCGGATGGATGAGATCGATGAACGTGGTTTTGCGGCCCATTTTAAGTACAAGGGAGACAGCGCCTCGGAAAGTGAATTGGACAAATGGCTTCAAAAGATCAGGGAGCTATTGGCCAATCCAGAATCGGATGCCCTCGATTTTCTTGACGAATTCAAACTCAACCTTTTCAGTCGCGAAATTGTCATCTTTACGCCAAAAGGCGAGATGAAAATGTTGCCAAAGGACTCCACGGTCCTGGATTGTGCCTACGACATTCACTCGGCTTTGGGAAACCACTGCATCGGCGCCAAGGTAAACCATGCCCTGGTGCCAATGAGCTATGTACTCAAGAGTGGCGACCAGGTAGAGATACTCACCTCCGAGAAACAATCGCCAAAAGCAGAGTGGATGAACATTGCAGTTACGGCAAGGGCCAAGACCAAAATCAAGGACTCCTTCAAGCAGGAGCAAAAAAAACACATCGAGGCTGGATTAAAGAAGCTCACCTATCAATTTGAAAAACTGAGTGTCAAACCTTCTACCAATACCTTCAAAAAGCTCCTCAATCATTATGGTTTTCACACCAAAGAGCAGTTATACGCTGAGATTGGTATGGGACTGGTCTCTTTGGATAACCTGGAAGAGGTCCTTCAGACGAAAGCGGAAAACAGGTTTGTGAAATTCTGGAACCTTACCTTCTCCTCCGACAAAAAGGAGGAAAAAATTGACAAGAAAAAGCCATTCTTGCTTACTGAGGACTCCAAACAATCCAACTACAAATTGGCCCCCTGCTGCAATCCCATACCGGGGGACAATGTTGTCGGTTTCGTTTCTGACGGTGAACAGATAATGATACACAGAAAAACCTGCCCGGAAGCGATCAAACTAATGTCGAGCAGGGGTGAAGACATCGTGCAGGCCTCCTGGAACAAGTTCAAAGTCCTCTCCTACCTGACCCACTTGTATGTTCGCGGCTTCGACCGACAAGGAATGGCCAACATGATCACCAACATCATCTCCAACGAATACGGCATCAACATGCGATCGATCAACCTGGATGCGCACGACGGAATTTTTGAAGGGCACCTCTACCTTTACATCCACAATACAGACAACCTCAATACGCTTATCACCAAACTTCAGAAATTAAAGGGAATTGATTCAGTGACCCGACAGGATAAATAAAGTTATCATTTTATTTTCTTTCCAACCACTTTTGGGGAAGTGGAACTATGCATATATTCATCGACCTGTTATCGGCCGAGAGCATGGCAGACTGAATTTCAATGCGGGTACCATCGGGGCTGAAGGTAGGATGCGGATGATCCGCGGCCGTGGCTTTGTGCCCCGTTGTCAGCAGCATCATCTCGTGTGTCCGGCGATCAATCAGGTATAGATTCCGTTCAAAATCATCTCCCGCTGCAAAACGACCGTCGGTGGATCCGTTTACATGCCAGAAGCCGCTTCCTTTGGGTATTTGTCCAACAATGGTCATCTCCCTGGTGTTGATATTGACAATACCAAGCCCGGAGGGTTTCTCGCGCGTTCCGCAGGGTCCCCATGCTGGATCGAGACCGGGATCGGCAATCTTACCACCTGTACCGGTGACAGTTTCGCCTGTTGAATTCGCAATTTTCCGATGCCCCATAATGGCAAAAGCCACCTCATCCTTACTAATAACCGCCTCATGCGTTATCCATTCATAAGGCGATTCGGGATACAACGGACGTAAACCAGTACCATCAGAATTCACAATCCAGGTTCGCTGCGGCGCCTTTCCTCCAGTTTCCCAGCAAAAGATAATCTGACCCGGAACCCATGGGTTATTTTGAATGTGGCCTATCTGAAAGGAAACTGAGACAACATATTTAATCTCTCCTGTATGAATGTTCATTCCCGCAACACCTGCAGGACCGGCACCCATGTTTCTGGGACCGAAGTTTCCTTCAATCTTGGTTCCTTCCGGCAGATGCTTTTGTGCTTCCGTTTTGCCTACCCGGAACCAGGCCCACTCCTCTCCGCCATCCAGGGCCATATCTCCACCCGCCTCGAGCGAGGAGGGTGTTGTTCCGCATATTCGCTGATAAACAGAGGCCTTCTTTAATGTACCTGATTTGCTGTCGGCAAACAATTTTCCCAAATCCACTTCAACGATGTCAAGTTTGTTTTTGGCGGAATCTCCCTCCGTTTTGCGCATAAAATAGAGCTTCATCGATTTTCTCGCAACACTCAGCATACCGATGAAACCACCTTCGGAGACCTGAACAATATCACCTGATTTTTCATTGACAGCCATCGCTTCTCCTTTAACCCTTTCCGATCTGAAAATGACCCAATTACCATCTGATGTCCATTGGTTATGTGTCTGGTAGATCTTGGAGTCGTGCGCCGGGGTACTTGTCAGGAATGTCAATTTAACGCCGGTGACGGGATCTGTTACGATTTTCTTTTCAGATGGAAAACGGCTGCCTATTTGAGCCTTAGCAGGATACTGAATGCAAAAGCAAACAATAATAATGAGCAAAAGAAGGAAATTGCCATTTTTTTTCATTGGAATGGAGATAACTTGATTTCTCTCAAAAATAATCAAATATCAATGTCGTTAAGTTAAGGTTATTGATTATTCCCCCTTTGCGTACTTCGTGAGACCCTTCGTCCCGCATGTGCGGGATTGTGGTGAAATTTACATGTTTAACCACAAAGGTCCCAAAGGAAAGCACAAAGAAAACACAAAGAAATTCGCTAACTAAACGCCATTGAATCAAATATCACAATTTACGTCTTGCCCGGCAGGGCATAAAGCTCCATAGAAAAAGCCGCATGAAGTTGGTGTTTCCCCAGAGGGGATAAACAGCATAATGGGAATATATTCGAATGAAAATTGGAGTTTGTTTATTCCCTAGTGGGAAAAATGGACTCCGACCATTGATTCTTATATTAAGCTTAATTCTCTGACGGGCAAAAGACGAACCTTCTTAACCAACTTTAACATAATAATATTTTAAGATTAGCCAAATTGATCTATTTTTATTCACTCTTTAAAACCTAAATATGGCAGGAAAAATTGCGCTTTTCATCCTAAGTATCTTCACAGCTTCCTTTTATTCTTCAGCTCAGGGTATCAAAGGTCATATCAGTAATTCCAACGGTGAGCCTATTTCATTTGCAAGTATCTATGTCCCGAAACTCTCATCAGGAACAACTTCCAACCTGGAAGGAAATTACGAACTTAAAATCCCGGAAGGGAAATGGACCATTTTGTTCCAGTATCTGGGCTACCAAACTGTTACACAAGAGGTAAAAGTAGAAAAATCCGTTCAGAAAATTGATGTTACGCTTTCGGCTCAAAGTTATGTCATTCCTGAGATTGAGGTATTGGCTACAAAGGAGGATCCTGCCTATTACATCATGCGGAAAGCCATTGCTATGGCTCCTTATTACCGGAAGCAGGTATCGAAATACTCCTGCAAAGTTTACCTGAAAGGAAACGGAGTGTTCGAAAAAATACCCTTTCTCCTGGGAAAACAAATGAAAAAAGGGGGATTGAAAGAGAATGAACCATTTGTGATGGAGACCGTTAGCAAAATTGATTTTGAACTTCCGGATAAGGTAAACCAGCAGGTATTAGCCATGCGTTCATCGGGTCAGCAAAACAACACCTCGCCCATGAGGATGATAATCCACAATCTTTATGATGCCGATCAATATGGTGTCGCCACACCAATAGGCAGAACCGCTCTGAACATATATGATTTCAGACTGGAAGGCGTTTTTGTGGACCAGGGGAGAACCATCAATAAAATTAAGGTCACCCCAAAAACCAAGGGAAACAATGTTTTTACAGGTTATATTTTCATCGCTACGGATTACTGGAATATCCATTCATCAGATCTGAAACTACACGCTCCTATGACTGATGTAAATGTTCACCAGGTCTATGCCGAGGTGAACAAAAATACCTGGATGCCAGTCAGTCTGGATTTTGACATGAATTTTTCAGGTTTTGGGCTAAAGATGAAATACCGTTATGTGGCATCCATCAGCGACTATAAGACAACATTAAATCCATCCCTCGATCACACTTTCCTGGAAAAAATCAAAGACCAGCAATTGGAAGAGCAGCAATTTGTTCAGCGGATCAATGAAGAGAAAAATAGCTCTACCGGACATATCACAGCAAAGTCATCGAAACAAAAGACTATCACAAAGCTGATGCAGAAGCCAGAGCTCACCAATCGGGAGAGTACCAAATTGAACAAGCTACTGGAAAAGGAGATCGCACGGAACTCTCCTCCGGAACCACTGGAGATCAAATCAAGCATCCAGGTTAGCCAGAAAAGAGTGAACAACGACTCGGTCTTCTGGACAGCACATAGACCTATCCCTTTGACACTAAGCGAAAACAGAAGTTTTTTAAAAAAAGATTCATTTCTGCGCATTTCAACTTCTCCAAAATACATGGATTCAGTGAGGGATTCCAGGAAGAAATTCAGAATAAAGCACTTGGTTTTTGGAAAAAATTACAACTACTCCATTGACTCTATTCGAAAGTTTGAATTCTTGACCATCCCAACCCTATTAAATCCCACAGCCTTTTCTTTCAATACCGTTGACGGGCTGCGGCTGGAGTTGCCTTTCAGTTATTATAAAGCTGACAGCACAGGAAGGTCATTGCGATTGAACCCCAATTTTGCCTATGCATCTCTTCGCCACAAAGTGGATGCTACATTTTCTTACAATCAGCGATTCAGAGGTTTAGCCAATAGTTGGCTAAGTGTATCGCTGGGAAGTACAACTGACGATTACAACAGGAATAGCGGAATTTCGAAACTCACCAATGAATTCTATACCCTCTTTTGGGAAGATAATTACAAAAAATACTTCCGGCGTGATTTTTTACAGTTCACTTTCGGCAGGGACCTTGCCAATGGGCTGAATTCTGTTACATCCATGGAATATAGCAACAACAGTTCGCTTAGTAATCATTCAGCATTTACTTTTATCGACAACAAAAACAAGGAATTCCGTCCGAATATTCCTGAAAATTCCACACTTGTTGTCGGACAGCTGGACGACCATCAGTCCCTCATCTTCAGATTGCAGCTTGAATATACGCCCCACAACCGGTACCGCATTGTGGATCACAAAAAGATGTATGCCGGAAGTAAATACCCCACTTTTTCGTTGGGATACAAAAGTGCCCTTTCGTCCTTTTCAGGCAGCGGCTACCGTTTTGATATGCTGCGGCTGGGAATCAGGCAAAAAATTGATTACGGTTTTGATAACCATTTTTCCTACCAGATCAATGCCGGCAAGTTTCTGAATCACAACAAACTCTATTTTGAAGATTTTCAACATTTCAATACGCAATCCACCCGGTATCTTTTCTCTTCCCCTGAAAACAGTTTCAGGTTACTGCCATTTTATCAATATTCTACGGGTAGTCAATATGCCGAAGCACATGCCAATTTACAAATGAACAAATTGATTTTAAAACGATTGCCGATTATTAAAAATAGCTCAATATCTGAAAAAATATTTCTCAATTATCTAACAACCCCGGAGTTGAGAAATTATATGGAAGTGGGTTATGGCTTTACGAACCTCTTCCTTTTCCTTTCCGCTGAGGTAATTGCAGGATTTGAAGATGGCAATTTTAGATCGGCTGGAGTAAAGCTTATACTGAATTTGAAATAGAAGATCCATCAGTTCTAAAAGTCGGCCAATTACCTTTACTTCAATCTATTACAATTTATTTCACTTATTTTTTCTTGTGCTTTAGCGCCTTTCTGATTGCCTCCTCCGCCAGCACCTCCATCACCTTGTATCCCTCCTTGTTGGGATGTACACCATCTTTTGAATACTCAGCTTTCATCCCCTTCCTGTTATCTACGACAGAGGAGAAATAATCGAGGTAATCGAATCCGTTTTTGGCTGCATACGCTTTGAGCCACTTGTTGACTGTAATAATTTTCTCGGCAGGTTCGAGTCCTGGTTTCCACGGGTAATCATATACCGGTAAAATTGAGCAGAGAATCACTTTTATTCCGCTGGCTTTCGCCAATTCGGCCATTGAAGCAAGGTTGTCTTCGATCATTTCGAGGGAGGAAGGTCCGGTATTTCCGGCAATATCATTGGTTCCGCCAAGGATCAGTACCACTTTAGGTTTAAGATTGATGACATCGGCCCTGAAACGTACCAGCATCTGAGGCGTGGTTTGTCCGCTAATTCCCCTGTCAACATAAGATTTCCCTTCAAAGAATTCAGGCGAAATCCTTATCCAACCATCTGTGATAGAATTACCCATAAAGACGACCCGCTCTTCGTTTGCTGCAGGCAATCCAAGTTTCTCGTTTGCTTCCCTGTAGCGTTTGAAGTTTGGCCAGTCATTTTTAATCCATGACAATTGCTCGTTCTCTTTTTGCAATTGTTCGATTGTCTTTACTGGTGCAGTACCTGTTGGTTGAGTGTTTTGTGCTCGCAGAAAAGGAGCAAAACAGACAAAAATCAGGAACATACAAAAGGTCAAATTGAAAGTTGAAGTCTTCATAAATTCTTTTAGCTGATTAACGTGAAAAATAAAATTGGGGTCAATTACATTGCTGGTATGTCAGAATCGGACAAAACTACAAATATTCAGAATATCAAAAAAAACAATCATCTGTCAGATCGGTTTCTTTCCAGTGACTATAATAAAAAAGGTGGGGCATTAGATTTATTTTACAACCTTATGTACAATTTTGATTTTCTTTCTCCTAAATTTGCTTCGGTTCATCATTCTTTTCTTCCACGTTTTGTTTTATTTTTTAAAGGATGACCCGTTTCTGAAGATACTACTTACAACTAAACAGTTTCAAACATAATTAAAGATACAAACATGAAGAAAGTATTGTTTTTTTTAATGGTTGTCCTTGCAGCAATTTCATCGCATGACGCATTTTCGCAGGCTCCAACCCGTCCCGGACCTCAACCTGCCGCTGAAACAGGTGAAAAATTCAGAGTTGGAATGGCAGGTTATACCTTTGCCAAATTCGACCTCGACAAGACCCTTGCCACGATGCAAAAGGTAGATGTACATTATCTCTGTATCAAAGATTTTCACCTGCCGCTCAATAGTACGGATGAGCAGATTGCCGCCTTTCATGCCAAACTGAAAGAAAAAGGGGTGACAGGCTATGCCGTTGGCCCAATCTATATGAAATCAGAGGCAGAGATCGACAAAGCCTTCGAATACGCCAAAAGGGTGGGGGTAAAATTGATCATAGGGGTCCCCAATTATGATCTGTTGCCTTATGTCGACAAAAAAGTGAAAGAGTACGACTTCCATTATGCCATTCACCTGCATGGTCCGGATATCGCTACCTATCCCGATGCCGAAGATGTTTGGAACCATGTAAAAGATCTCGATCCGCGCATTGGTATGTGCCTCGACATTGGTCATGATACCAGGAATGGCAAAGATCCTGTTGCCGACCTGAAAAAATATATTTCACGAGTCTTTGACATCCACATCAAAGACGTAACCGGAAAGACCAAACTTGGCTATTCACTGGAAGTAGGCCGGGGCATCATTGATTTCCCTGCCTTTGTAAAGATGCTTCGTAAAGTGAAGTACGATGGCGTTTGCAGCCTGGAGCATGAGATAAATATGAACGATCCGTTTATGGGCATTGCCGAGGATATCGGTTACTTCAGGGGGGTGATTAGAACTACAAGAAAATAATAACATAAACATTTTAAATCCATCAAATTCATCTTGAAATGACCAAATATACTTTGGGGGTAGATTATGGCACGGACTCAGTTCGTACAGTCCTTGTGGATGCTTCAAACGGGAACGAAATTTCCAGTAGTGTCTTTTATTATCCCAGATGGAAAGCCGGGAAATATTGTGATCCGGCCAACAACAGGTTTCGTCAGCACCCGCTGGATTACCTGGAAGGACTTGAAAAAACCATTGCTGAAGTCATTAAAAAGGCGCCCTCGGGCGTTGTGCAAAATATAGTTGCCCTATCGGTAGATACCACCGGATCGACACCTGTTGCGGTTGATAAATATGGGACTCCATTGGCGCTTCAACCAGCATTTGCAGAGAATCCCAATGCCATGTTTGTCCTTTGGAAAGACCACACTGCCACCGCTGAGGCAGAAGAGATCAACACACTGGCCAGGAGTTGGGGCGGAGTAGATTTTACAAAATTTGAGGGAGGAATCTATTCTTCAGAATGGTTTTGGGCCAAGATTCTTCATGTACTCAGGGAAGATGCGGAGGTAAGTAAAGCCGCATATTCCTGGGTGGAGCACTGCGACTGGATCCCGGCATTACTGACCGGCAACACAGATCCCCTGGAACTGAAAAGGAGCAGATGTGCCGCCGGTCACAAAGCCATGTGGCATGCGGCGTTTGATGGTTTGCCAGCCGAAGAATTTCTCCAAAAACTGGATCATCGGCTTGCAGACTTACGATCAAGGCTTTACAAGGAGACTTTTACCTGTGAGGTCAAAGCCGGCAACCTTAGTTCAGAATGGGCCAAACGTCTGGGGCTCAACGAAAATGTTGCAGTTGGCGTCGGATCATTCGACGCCCATATTGGTGCATTGGGTGGTGAAATTAAGCCATATTTTCTAAGCAAAATCATGGGAACCTCCACCTGCGATATCCTGATCGCACCGTCGGAAGAGGTTGGCCATAAATTTGTGAAAGGCATTTGCGGACAGGTTGACGGTTCTGTCCTACCGGGGATGCTCGGACTCGAAGCCGGTCAGTCGGCTTTTGGCGATGTTTATGCCTGGTTTAAAAACCTGCTGCTTCGGCCTGCCGAACAACTGATCAACCAATCCTCCAAAATGGATGCAAGCGCCAAAGCTGAATTGATAGAGGAGTTGGCTGAAAAGATGATTCCGTGGCTCACGGAAGAGGCCGAAAAAATTCCTATCGGGGAAACCGGCATTGTAGCCCTCGACTGGCTCAATGGCCGCCGCACTCCCGATGCAAATCAACTGCTGAAGGGGGCAATCTTTGGATTGAACCTGGGATCCGATGCGCCGGGAATATTCCGGGCCCTGGTAGAGGCCACCGCTTTCGGTTCCAAAAAAATTATCGATCGTTTTGCAGAAGAAGGTATTCCGATCGAAGGGATCATCGCTTTGGGAGGGGTTGCCAAAAAATCGCCATTTGTGATGCAGGTGGTTGCCGATGTTATCAACAAACCCATCCTGGTTGCAAGAAGCGAACAAGCTTGTGCCCTTGGATCAGCCATGGCGGCGGCGGTGGTGGGCGGACTTTATCCAACCATTACAGATGCCCAAAAGGCAATGGGTAACGGTTTCGAGACCGAATATACACCTATTGAATTCAATGTATTGAAATACAAAAAGTTGTATGATCAATATTCCCGTATGGGTGAACTGGTAGAAATAGAAACCCTGCGAAAAAATTATTAATCAGTAAAAAAAATACGGTAGATGATTTCAAGCAGAAGTTGCTAATTGAAATATTGGGATAGAACTAGTATATTTGAGATCAAAGAAAATCCCCATGAGTAAGATTAGAATCAAAAACTTTGGGCCAATTAAAGAAGGCTGTCTGGAAAACAATGGCTGGATTGATATTAAGAAGGTTACTGTATTCATTGGTAACCAAGGAAGTGGTAAGAGTACGGTTGCCAAGGTAATATCTACATTAACTTGGCTAGAAAAATCGATCAATCGTGGAGATATTAATAAAACGGAACTTTCGATTTATTTGTTTAAAGAATATTTTAAATATCAGGGGATATTTGAATATTTTCATATAGACACGGAGATTGATTATCACGGTGATAAATATTCGATAAAGTTTTATAGCAAAGAAAAACATCTGGATATATATGAATCTGTAAATAATGGTTATACTGTTCCCAAGATAATGTATATCCCGGCTGAAAGAAATACGCTAAGTACGATAAACAATATTTTCAATGTAACAGGAATGCCTGACCATCTGTTTACTTTTGCAGAAGAATTGAAGAAAGCTCAAAAAGAATTGAATGGCCATAGATTAGAATTACCAATTAATAATTATGAGTACGAATATGATGAAGCGACAGATTCATCGTATGTTATCGGTCAGGATCATGAAATTAATTTACTCAAAGCTTCAAGTGGATTACAATCTTTAATACCATTATATCTTGTATCAAGGAATCTTGCCCGATTAATTACTCAGCATGATGAAGTATTAAGAAAAAATATGAATGCGGATTTAAGCATTCGTATGAACGATGAAATAACATCATTAATGCTCCATAGTACGATTTCAGAACAAGAACGGGATTTAAAACTAAAATTCATAAGATCCAAATATCTCGGTAAATGCTTTGTCAATATTGTAGAAGAACCTGAACAAAACTTGTTTCCAACTTCTCAATGGCAAATGCTTCAACAATTGTTGGAATTCAATAATTTGAGTAATTGGAATAAGTTAATAATAACGACTCATAGTCCGTATATTATTAATTATTTATCAATAGCCATCCAAGGTGCCGACTTGGTTGAGAAAATCGAAAGCTCATCCAATTTAACATTACTTTCTGAAAAGCTAAATAAAATAGTTCCTATCGCTGCATTAGTTCCAGTTATCTATACTGTTATTTATCAATTAGATGAAACTAACGGGACAATCACCAGACTCCCTGACCCTGAAGGAATTCCATCAGACAAGAATTACCTCAACCAATCCATCTCAGAAGGAAACAGGCTCTTTGATGCATTACTTGAAATAGAAGAAGAATTATGAGCTTGAATTTTCTTGTAAACAAATGCCGGGAAGCTGAACGTACAGATCTACTTTTTGGTTTATGTGATGACCAGGATGGCAAAAAAGCATATAGCAATACAGACGATCAAACAAAATGGATCGCTACGGTTAAAAACAATAAGGCTTTGGCCTTAGTATTTACGCCTATTGACAACTGTATTATTCAAAAAGATGAATATCCGGGAAGAGGGCGATGCGATGGAATGTTAACTTCAGCGGAACATATCTACTTTGTGGAGTTAAAAGATATAGCTAAAGGATGGATTACAGATACTATTGACCAACTTGAATCAACTATTGAATTTTTCAAGGAGAATCATGATATAAATACATTCCGACATAAAAAAGCATTCGCTTGCAATAAACATAGGCATTTCCAAGCAATTGACAACGAATTCAATCTGGCTTTTTTCAGAAAGCACAGGGTGAGAATTGACATACAGGCTGAAATATTAATTATTTAATGATCAGTTATTTATAGTAAATTTTTACTTAATCAAATTTCATAGGGATTAATATCAATAGTTCAATGACTATACCTTACCTCTTGTATTTTACTAAAATTAAAGAGCACAAAGTTTTTTGAAAATTAGTATCAATCATTAAAAAAAAATTATCTTTACACTCTATTTTAACTTAGTTTAAGTATGAATAGCATACAGAAAAACAAAGAGACAGTAAAGAATATCTTTACGGAGTACCTGGAGAGGAACGGGCATCGCAAAACCCCTGAACGATATGCCATTCTTGACGAGATTTATTCGCGGGATGGCCATTTCGACATTGAGACCCTATATATCTCGATGAAGAATAAAAACTACCGTGTCAGCAGGGCGACCTTGTACAATACCATCGAGATTTTGCTTGATTGCAAATTGGTGGTCAAGCATCAGTTCGGTAAAAACATTGCCCAGTTTGAGAAAACGCTGGCCACCACCCAGCACGATCACCTGATCGATATCCGAACCGGTAAGGTTACAGAATTTCACGATGAGCGCATCCGCGAAATCATTGAAGATGCGTGTGCTCAGAATAATTTCAAATTATCGCACCACTCGCTTTATCTCTACGGAGAATCGGAAGAAACGAAATAAGCAACCAAAAATTTTAAATCATAAAAGCCTCCTTTTCGGGAGGTTTTTTTATTTAAAGAAGAAAGTAATGAACCAACGATTGTGAATTATTCCTTGCTTCAAATCCAAAATTATGCTCATTTCTGCCAAATTTGGCTTAATTTTGCATGTTTTTGTCTAATCAGTAAATAAATAAAAGATGCAAGTTGACGTATTGTTGGGTCTTCAATGGGGAGACGAGGGAAAAGGAAAAGTTGTAGATGTATTGACGCCGCGTTACGATGTGATTACGCGTTTCCAGGGGGGGCCAAATGCAGGCCATACCCTCGAGTTTAACAATATCAAACATGTCCTGCACACCATACCTTCCGGCATCTTTCGGGGCGATAAGATCAATATCATTGGAAATGGCGTCGTCATAGACCCCTCCATCTTCAAAAAGGAGATTCAATCCCTGAAAAATATTGGATTCGACCTTACCAAGACACTTTACATCTCGAAAAAAGCCCACCTGATCCTGCCAACCCACCGATTGCTCGACGCTGCATCCGAGTCTGCAAAAGGCGCCTCCAAAATCGGATCTACACTCAAAGGAATCGGTCCCACCTACCGGGATAAGATTGGCCGCGACGGGCTGCGTATCGGTGATATTCTGAAAAATTTTAAAGAAAAATACGATCAGAGAGTGTCACAGCACATCGAACTGCTGACAAAATTCTACAATTTCGACTACAAACAGGCGCTCAGCGACTACGAAAAAGAGTGGTTCGAAGGCATCGAAGTGATCAAGCAATTTCAACTGATCGACAGCGAGCACTTCATCAACGACCAACTTCTGGCGGGTAAGAGCATCATCGCGGAAGGCGCCCAGGGCACCATGCTCGACATCGATTTCGGCTCCTACCCTTTCGTTACTTCGTCCAATACCATTACGGCAGGCGCCTGTACAGGTCTTGGTATCGCGCCGAACAAAATAGGCAAGGTGTACGGCATCTTCAAAGCCTATTGCACACGGGTTGGAAGCGGCCCCTTCCCTACCGAATTGCTGGATGAAACAGGTGAAACATTGCGCAAAATCGGTAATGAGTACGGATCCACGACCGGCCGTCCGCGACGTTGCGGTTGGCTGGACCTGGTAGCGCTCCGGTATGCCATCATGATCAATGGGGTGACCGACCTGATCATGATGAAAGCGGATGTTATGGATCAATTTGAGACGATCAAAATATGTACCGCTTATTCAATCGAAGGGAAACTGACCAAAAATTTTCCCAATGAAATTGATGAACAAGTAATCCCTGTCTATGAAGAACTTAAAGGCTGGAAGACAGACTTGACAGGAGTTGATCAAACCTCAAAATTCCCCGAAGCGCTTAATCAGTATATCCGTTTCATCGAGGAGTACCTGAAGGTTCCAATCACCATTGTGTCCGTTGGACCTAATCGCTCCCAAACCATAGAGCGATAACATGACTGATCAACCTGTGCACATAAGTGGCTTATATACTGATTTTTATGAGCTTTCGATGGCACAGGGCTATTTTTATGCCGGTAAGCATAAGGAAACAGCCGTATTCGACTATTTTTTCCGTACCAACCCCTTTAAAGGCGGATTTTTGGTATTTGCAGGATTGGCAGATTTTCTGAATCAACTGCAATCCTTTACTTATGAGGCTGAATCAATTGATTATCTGCAGAAACTCGGATTAAAACCTGAATTTCTGGAATACCTGAGCCATTTTCGTTTCAAGGGTAAGATCTTTTCTGTCCGGGAAGGTGAACTGGTTTTTCCCAACGAACCAATCGTACGGGTTGAGGCAAGCCTTCCGGAAGCGCAGCTGATCGAGACTTTACTACTAAACATTCTCAATTTTCAATCGCTGATCGCTACCAAGTCCTTCCGGATGAAGCTGGCAGCCAATGGCAAGAATTTTTCCGATTTCGGATTGCGAAGATCGCACGGATTTGGTGGTTTAATGGCCAGCAGGGCTGCTATTATCGGCGGCGCCTCATCCACATCGAACGCGCAGGCAGGTTTTATGTACGGCCTTCCCGTTTCTGGCACCATGGCCCATAGCTGGGTCCAGGGATTTGAGGATGAACTCACAGCCTTTAGGACCTATGCGAAATTCAATCCAAAAAATTCAATCTTACTGGTCGACACCTACGACACGCTACGCAGTGGACTTCCCAACGCCATTTTGGTGGCCAAAGAGATGGAAGCGGAAGAAGAAAAGCTAGCGGGAATCCGGCTGGATAGCGGCGACCTTGCCTACCTCAGCAAAAAGGCAAGAAAAATGTTGGACAAAGAGGGATTAAACTATGTCAGAATATTGGTTTCCAACCAGCTGAACGAATGGGTCATCAGTAGCCTGGAAGACCAAGGCGCCCCCATTGACGGGTTTGGGATTGGCACAGAGCTGGTAACCGGAAAACCCGATGCCTCGCTCGACGGCGTTTACAAATTGTGCGAAAGCGCCGGAAATCCTAGCATGAAAATTTCCGAAAACATCGAGAAAAATACCCTACCGGGGAAGAAAATGCTTTGGAGATTTTATGATGAAGAGGGGAATATCTATCTGGATGGTATATTCCTGGACAACGAATTGCCTGAGAATTGTGATTGGCTTTATCATCCCGTGCAACCGGACAAAAAGACAGCGATTGCATACCTGAAAAAAGAACAATTGCTGCAACCTGTCTATGAAAACGGTATCCTGGTCCGTCCACTACCTACCCCGTCTGAATGCCATCAATACCTTACCCAAAGGGCGGAACTACTTCCAGAGGAACACAAGCGTTTTGTGATGCCTCATATTTTTAAGGTAGGGGTATCTGCGGGATTGCTTGAATTGCGCAAAGAGGTGATGCAGAAGTACAGGAAAAGCTATGAAGGTTGAGTCAAGGCCCGAATCCATTACCAGATAAAAGTACCTACCGCCCCTTTCCACAATTCCACTCCAATCGTCTTACCCTTGCTTGCAATGTTGAATTTCTTCAATTCCTTCGATTCATTGAGCACGATCAATACAATCTTTCCGCTTTCTGTTTTGAATGCTACATTCGGCAAATTCTCTACCACATTTGAAGCAATCCTGATGGATCCGGGCCTGACAAACTTGGCGGCATGGGCCAATATATAATAAGCCGGATTCCGGGTTACCTGGTCCCCGTTGAGAGTGACAGTACCAAGGCACCTATCGCAACCACCATCGGTATGGGGATGGCAATCCGGATCTGAAGCCATGTTCCATTCCAGCACATTTTTGCACCAGTTCCGGCTGGCGCCAATGATCAGCGTTTTGGTATGCCAGGCAAGGTCGCCCGGAAAGTTGGCCGGCGACCCGATCCACTGTTCGGTGAAATAGAGATTCTTGCCGGGAAATTCCTTGTGCACTTCTGAAAGCGCATCAATTGTTCCTTCATACAGGTGAAAAGCCGAGCCGTCAACATATTTGGCTGCTTCCGGATCACGCAGAATGGTTAACGGGTAGATGGGTTTATTGGCGTTGTGATCATAAACGATGATTTTTGTCTTCAGTCCCGCGGCATGAAAAGCGGGTCCCAGGTTCTGCCTGACAAATAGCGCCTGGTCCTCAGCGGTCATGTACATGCTCGGATTGTTCCCCGGATGCAGCGGTTCATTCTGGATCGTAATGGCATCGATAGGAATTCCCTCCTTTCGCATCTCCTGAATATAACGCACAAAATAATTGGCATAAACCTGGAAACACTCTTTACGCAGGCTTCCCCCCTTGAAATTGTTGTTGGTCTTCATCCAGGTAGGCGCCGACCATGGGGAACCAAGTATCTTAATAGAGGGATTGATTTTTAATATCTCTTTCAAAACCGGAATCAAATCTTTTCGATTCGGTTCAAGTGAAAATTTCTTAAGATCCATATCCGACTGCCCTTCAGCAAGATCATTGTAAGAGTAAGGACGTTCACTCAAATCGGATGCACCTATCGAAATGCGCAAATAGCTGATTCCAATATTGTTTTTATCCCAGGCAAAAAGTTCTTTCAACAATGCGCCCCTGGCCGTCGCGCTCATCCTGGTAAGCAACATGGCGCTACCATCGGTCAGGCAATTCCCAAATCCATCCATGGTCTGGAACTGTTGACCGGCATCGACCTCAATAACCGTTTGACCGCCGGATGCAGGGCCAAACAAAACGTGATTCGGCTGTTTTTGAAAATAGATACCTGCAGTTGGATCGGTAAGCCAAAATTGCACCTCATTTGGATTATGAACCTTCGAATCCTTCCTGATCCTTGCGTCTGCCCCGGTCGAGAAATAGAGCATCAGGAGTAAAGCCGGGACCCATTGAAATTTCTTCATGGCAATATCATTGTTTTTGGTACATCCTTACGTAGTCCACCACCATTGTCCGTGGAAAAATCGTATTGTCAATTCCCTTTTTGCCACCCCAGTTGCCACCAACGGCAACATTCAGCAACAGGTGGAATTTTTGATCAAACGGCCAGGCTTTAAAACCTGTGCCCTCATTTTTAAAGGTAAAATAGAGCTGATCGTCCACAAACACTCTGTATTCAGAGGCTTCCCATTCAAGGGCATAAACATGGAAATTTGTATAACAGTCAGGGATGGTTAAATTGTTGTTTTTCTGGGTACCCTGAACATGGTTGTATGACTTGGTATGGGCTGAAGCAACAATCACAAATGGATCGTAGCCCACATTCTCCATGATGTCAATTTCGCCTGAAGCAGGCCATCCACCGTATTTCCAGTCTGTTGACAACATCCAGATCGCCGGCCACATGCCCTTTCCATCCGGCAATTTCGCTCTGACCTCCAGTCTGCCGTAGAGCCAGTCACCCTTGGAGGCAGTTCTTAACCTTGCAGAGGTATATTTTTTACTCTGATAATCTTCTTTCAATGCGATAATATTGAGGCAACCATCCTTTACCTCAGCATTTTGAATTCGGTCTTTGGTATAGAACTGGGCCTCGTTGTTGCCCCAACCGGATGCATTTCCATCCACATCGAAGCTCCATTTTTTAGCATCCGGCAGACCAGAGTAATCAAATTCATCGCTCCATACCAGTTTATACTTCGAGTCAGGTGGTACTTTAACGAATTTTGATTCTGCATGTGAACTCCCGTTTATAAGAAAAATGAGAAACAGCAGATTAATTAAGCGCGTGGTCATGAAAGAAATATTTAAGTTGTTAACAATTCAAATCCCTTTGTGACACCTTTGTGCTTTCCTTTGTGTCCATCGTGGTGAAATTTAAAAATTTAAACACAAAGGCCACAAAGGAAAACACAAAGGTCACAAAATAAGTTTATTCAATGGATGGTGAACTCTCCATGCAGACCTTCTGCCGAATTGGGCCCGATCCAAACGTCAAACTCACCTGGTTCAATCACATTGGCCTTGCCATTGAAAAATGAGAGATCCTTTGCCTGCAGATTAAAGACAACCTCAACATTTTCCCCCTGCTTGATGTTGATTCTTTTGTATCCTTTCAACTCTTTGACCGGGCGGGTTATTGATCCGACCCTGTCGCGAATGTAAAACTGGACGATTTCATCGGCATCCATGTCACCCGAATTGGCTACAATGGCCTTAACTTCAATGGATCCAGAGGTGGACATCGACATGGATGACAACCTTAAATCTGAATAGTTAAAGGTGGTATAGCTCAACCCAAATCCAAACGGAAGAAGTGGAGTAAAACCATAATCGAGCTGGAATGATTTGTATCCGAGCGAAGTCTGGGGATTGACTACCGGAATGCTGTCCATAGGCATCCAGTTCTTGGCCGAAGCCGGTCGGCCGGTATTGTTGTGGTAGTAATAAAATGGAATCTGTCCGGATCCTTTCACAAAAGTTACCGGCAATTTCCCGGAGGGTGATTCTTTGCCAAAGATGAGGTCTACCAGGGCAGGTCCGGCCATGGTGCCACCATGCCATCCATACAAAACAGCATCGGCCTTTGCCAGCACGTTCCCAATCGCCAGGGGCCTACCGGCCATAATCACAACAATCAGCGGTTTCCCAGAGCTTGCTAATGCATCGATCAGCTCGTCCTGAGCACCGGGCAGGTTAATTTCGCCACGGCACTGTCCTTCGCCTGACAAGATCCACTCTTCACCACCAAAATAGACGATCGCATCAGATTGCTTTGCCAATGCAACTGCTTTGGCAAACTCGCTTTTGTTTTTGTCGCGACTGTATTGCAATCCTTTGATATAGTTTATTTTATCAGGTTCCAGCTGTGCTTTAAAGGCAGTCAACGGGGTAACGGAGTTTTCAGCTTTCCCATCGAAAACCCAGGTTCCCAGTTGGTCGCGCGGCGAATCGGCAAGAGGGCCTATGATGGCTACTGAATGAATTTTAGGTGAAAGTGGCAGGGTTTTGTTTTTGTTTTTAAGCAAAACCGCGCTTTCCATGGCTGCAATCCTCGCTTGATCCAGAAACTCGGGATTCAAAACCTGCTTTTGGGCCTCAGGATTGGTGTATGGGTTTTCGAACAAACCAAGTTTAAACTTAACCCTCAAAATATTTCTCACTGCATCATCTAGCAGTTTCTGGTCGATCTTACCCTCTGTGAGGAGCGTCTTTAAGTTTCCAGCATAGGTAAGGCTGGACATCTCCATATCCACACCTCCTTTTAACGCCTTGAGGGCAGCATCTTTCTCATTGGCACAAAATCCATGTGAGATCATCTCCGAAACAGAGGACCAGTCGCTCACTACCATTCCCTGAAACTCCCATTCATTACGCAATATCTGCCTCAATATGAATTCATTGCCTGTGGCCGGAACTCCGTTCAAATCGTTAAATCCGGACATAAAGGTGAGTGCGCCGGCATCTTTTGCGGCCTTGAAGGGTTTCAGTACCACGTTTCTCAAGACCGGTTCAGAAATATAGGTGGTATTGTAGTCGCGGCCCCCTTCAGAAAAGCCATATCCGGCAAAATGTTTTGCACAAGCCGCAACGGCTGTTGGGTCGGTCAGATTATCCCCCTGTATTCCCTCAACCATTGCTTTCGACAAAGTGGAAGCCAGGTAGGGATCTTCCCCACATCCCTCGGCGATCCTGCCCCATCTGGGGTCCCAGGTAATGTCGATCATCGGGGCGAAGGTCCATTTAATTCCCTGTGAAGAACATTCGATGGCCGAAATGCGAAATGCCTTTTTAACCATATCAGGATTCCAGGATGCAGCCATCCCAAGTGGAATCGGAAAAATGGTCCTGTAACCATGAATAACATCCCTTCCGATCAGCAAAGGAATGCCAAGCCTGCTCTCCTCAACGGCAATTTTCTGGATTTCATTAACTTTCTCGACACCCCACAAGTTCAGGATAGATCCGTATCGTCCATCCCTGACCGATTTTTTCAATTGTTCATCACCGCCTGCAAAACCAGGATCGACCTGTGTCATTTGACCGATTTTATCGTCTAACGTCATTTTTGCAAGAAGTTGCTCCACCCTTTCTTCTATTTTATCACTCTTTTTTTCGGAATGGGTGCAAGAGACTGCCATCGCTGCAATGAAAATCAGACTCATTAAAACCGATAATTTATATGAACTCATTGTATTTGAATTTTAAATAATTATTCAATTTGGGTTGTTCTAAATAAAGTTTCACCAACTAAATGTTCCTACCGCCCCACCGGCAAGTGAAGTAGTTGTAATCAAATCATTAAACTGAATATTAAAGGTTTGGGATGTACTGCTCTCGTTGAGAACAATCAAAACCTTTTTCCCTGCTGGGGTTTTGAATGCCACATCCGACAAACTGCCAACATTGTTGGAGGCAATACGAACCGATCCGGTTTTAACAAATTTTGATGCATGACCAATGATGTAATAACCAACGTTTCTGTTCACCGTTGTTCCAATGGTAACTGCACCCAAACAGGTAGAACATCCACCGGCTGTATGCGGGTAATAATTTGGGTCTGAGGCAAGGTTCCATTCTATCACATTCTTGCTCCAATTACGAGGCGCCCCGATGATAAGGTTCTTTACATGCCATTTAAGGTCACCCGCAAAATTGCTGGGGCCTCCAACCCATTGCTCCGTGAAATAGACGTTCTTATCCGGATAGGCATTGTGAACTTGCGTCAGGGCGCTTATATCACCGGCATACAAATGGAAAGCAGAACCATCAACATATTTTTTTGCATTTGCATCATTGAGAATAGTCAACGGATAGGAGGGTACATCACAATTGTGGTCGTAAACAATGATTTTTGTGGTAATCCCTGCGGCCTGAAAGGCAGGTCCCAAATTTGTTTTAACAAACTCAGTCTGCTCAATGGCAGTCATCACCATGCTTGGATTGTTGTTTGGATTGAGTGGTTCATTTTGGGGCGTAATGGCATCAATCTTAATGCCTTCAGCCTCCATTGCCTTGATGTATTTGACCAAATAATTGGCATATACGCTGTAGTTCCCGGGTTTCAAACTACCTCCGACCGTGCTTTGGTTGGATTTCATCCAGGCAGGGGCAGACCAGGGAGAGCCTAAAATTTTAATTCCGGGATTTAATGCAACTATTGATTTGAGTACTGGGATCAGGTTGATTTTGTCCGGCTCAATACTGAAATTTTGTAACTGAGGATCTGTCTGATTGGCCGACATATCGTCGTATGAAAATACCTTTGCGTCAAGATCTGAAGCCCCTATACTGACTCTCAAATAGTTAATTCCAATAAAAGTACTATCTGAGGTAAAAAGCTCTTTCAACAGTGAGGACTTTTCGGCAGAAGGCAACAAATTGATCAGATAGGCGCTGCCACCGGTCAATGCGAACCCAAATCCGTCCATCGTTTGAAAGGTTTGTGTTGTATCAACCACAATTGAAGGATTATAGTTGGACGAACTGCTAAAATTCAAGGCAATATTTTGCTTCTTCAGATAGATCATTTGATCGGGATTTGTTAGCCAAAACTGCACATCACTTTTGACTGTTCCACCCGGATCAATAACGGGAGGCACAACAGGTGGTGGCACTATCTCTTTTTTACCTTTATCACAGCTGACAAAAACGATGACCATGAGAATAATCATCAGCCAATGATAGATTCGGTAAAAAGTATAGGATGGCATAATCAATAATTATTTGCAAACATTAAATTTGAGGTACTCATGATAAACCAGTGTTCCGTCTATTATTGAAAAACCCTGACGTAATCCACAAACATTCTTTGTGGAAAAGGTGTTGTTGAATCAGGTGGACCTGGCCAATCACCACCGACAGCCACATTGAAAATAAAAAACTGCTCGGCATTGAAGGGATATGTTGCCCCTACATCAGTGGCGCTAACC
>JALOCD010000173.1 GCA_023228025.1 Prolixibacteraceae bacterium
GCCTTTCGCAGATTCTTGCCATGGTGGCATTAGGAATAAGTATGTCGGAAAAGCACTTTCATCCAAATACTTTTAAAGCCACTGTTTTCGAACTATTTATGCTTGGCGGAATAATTGCGGTTGTAGCTATCTTCCGTAAGTGGGTCGACAGGGATTCTTTTAAAAGTATGGGATTTCAGCTCAGAAATTTCCGCAGTGAGGCTTTGGTTGGAACCTTGCTGGGTATGGTGATGATTGCAACAGGATTCTTGTTGTTATTGGCTTTTCATCAAATTACATGGGTCGGAACTAATCCTGATGCAACCAATATGCTCCTTTCGCTCCTGCTGTTTGTTGAGGTTGCCTTCGCTGAAGAGTTGTTTTTCAGGGGATATATTTTAAATAATCTGATGTGCTCCATGAACAGATGGGTCGCGTTGCTGATCTCATCCCTGTTTTTCTCGGCGGTTCACATGGGCAACGCACATTTTACCTCCTATAGTTTTCTCTCCATCGTGATGGCCGGCTTATTGCTGGGATTACCCTATATTTTCACCAAATCCCTCTGGATGCCCATCGCGCTTCATTTTAGCTGGAACTTTTTCCAGGGTACCATATTCGGCTTCAGTGTAAGCGGCAATGCTATATATTCATTGATTACACAAACCCGCACCGCTGATACGATCTGGAATGGCGGCGAATTCGGTTTCGAAGGCTCCCTGCTGGCTGTGATCTTCCTGGCATTGGCCATCAGAGGATTCACTCTTTATTACCGTCGGAAGGAGCAATTGGTTTTGTCAACTACCTTAGTTGAGTCAATAATTGTTTCTGAACGGGAGAGTTAAGATGATTGAGTTTTACGAATCAATTTATTAGTGTCCTTTGTGTAACCCTTTGAGACCTTTGTGTTTAAATTTTAAATATTCAACATAGAAGGACACTAAGGGCAACACAAAGGACTCTAAATGAAAAATAGACATTGTAATGTGACATTCTTCCTGATTATTCGTAAAACTTGCTTTATAAAATACCCTAAATCGGGTATTTTATAAAAAAATAAGTTGCATGATATTTGTCGTAGAAATTTAATAATCAATTTATAAGATTATGAAGGCTGAAAACATTTTACAAACCATAGGGAATACGCCGCATGTTCGCATCAACAGGCTTTTCCCTGCCGATTATCAGGTGTATGCGAAATTGGAGAAAGCCAACCCTGGGGGCAGCATTAAAGACCGTATCGCTTTGACGATGGTCGAAGAGGCTGAGAAAAAAGGAATTCTCAAAAAAGGAACGGTAATCATTGAACCTACCTCCGGAAATACAGGTATTGGCCTGGCGCTGGTTGCGGCCGTAAAAGGCTACCGCCTAATCCTCACCATGCCCGATTCGATGTCGGTTGAGCGCAGAAGTATCCTGACTGCCTATGGCGCCGAATTGGAGCTTACACCCAGGGAGTTTGGGATGAAGGGGGCGATTGCAAAGGCAAATGAACTTTCAGCTCAGATCAAAAATTCTTGGATCCCGATGCAATTTGATAATCCGGACAACATTGCAGCGCATGAAAAATTTACTGCCGCCGAAATTGTCGCTGATTTCCCCAATGGAATTGACTACCTCATTACCGGTGTTGGCACAGGAGGCCATATTTCGGGTGTGGCCAAAGTTTTGAAGAAGAAGTTTCCCAAAGTGAAAGTGTTTGCCGTAGAACCACTGGCCTCGCCTGTCATCAGCGGTGGAGCGCCCGGTCCACACCCGATCCAGGGAATTGGTGCAGGATTTATTCCTCAAAATTTAAAGGTGGAGTACCTCGATGGTTCTATCCAAATTGAAAAGGATGAAGCTTTCAGTTACACAAAAAGGGCCGCCAGGGAAGAGGGTCTCTTTATTGGCATCTCCTCCGGAGCATCGCTGGCCGCTGTAGCCAAGAAACTGCCTGAAATTCCAAAGGGATCTACGATCCTAACTTTCGTTTATGACAGTGGGGAGAAATATCTTTCTATTGAAGGATTGTTTTAGTTTTTGATTATCTACGGTTCATTTGATTTGTCTAAAACCTTATTTTTTACAGGCAACCTTAGTAGAAAAGGACATTCATATGAGCATCGACCTTATTACCTTATTTAATTGTTCTACAATAAAATAAGGTAATAAGGTTTGTTTTTTTGGGGTCTGGTTTCTACTAAGGTTGCCTGTAAAAAATAAGGTTTTACAAGTCTTGATTGGCGATATAGAAGTTCCTTGTTCGTTCTATTTCAATCCGGTAACTTAATCTTCTCCAGCAGCACCACATTCTCAACATGGTGCGTATGCGGGAACATATCGACCGGATGAACCTCCTTAACCGCATATTGTTGCTGCATCAACTGCAGATCGCGTGCCTGAGTGGCCGGATTACAACTCACATAAACGATCCGGTTGGGTGATGCTGTCAGTATTGCCTGCACCACCTTTTCATCCATTCCTGCCCTTGGCGGATCGGTAATGATCACATCCGGGCGACCGTTTTTCATCACAAATGATTCTGTAAGGATATCCTTCATGTCGCCGGCGAAAAAAAGGGTATTGTGAATTCCGTTGTTTTCTGAATTGATCTTAGCATCCGCGATCGCTTCGGGCACATACTCGATCCCAACCACTTTTTTTGCACTTCCGGCTACGAAATTGGCAATGGTTCCGGTACCTGTATAGAGGTCGTAAACAATTTCAGTGCCAGTCAGACCCGCCATCTGCCTGGTAATTTTGTACAGTTCGTATGCCTGTGCCGAATTTGTCTGGTAAAAGGACTTTGGACCCACTATGAATTTCAGTCCCTCCATCTCTTCAACCAAATGGTCTTTTCCTTTGAACACGATGACCTCCTGGTCAGTGATGGTATCATTGCCTTTTTCATTGATGACATAGAGCAAAGAGGAGACTTGCGGGAAGCTGTCGGCAATGAAATTTAACAATCCCTCGCATTCGGTCTGGTCGTAATAATAGAAAACGACGATCACCATCACCTCTCCTTTTTCAGTGGTTCGGACGGTAATGGTGCGGAGCAGTCCGCTTCTGTTTCTCAAATCAAAAAAGGGAAGCTTGTGTTCGAGTGCATAACCGCGTACCGCATTGCGGATTTCGTTGGAAGGGGAGGGCTGAAGCCAGCATTTTTGGATATCCATCACCTTGTCGAACATACCTGGGATGTGAAATCCAAGAACATCCTGATCGCTGATTTCGTTGCCGGAACGAATCTCATCTTCTGTGAGCCATCGCCTGTTGGAGAAGGTAAATTCCAGTTTATTGCGGTAAAAGGTTGTATTCTGTGAACCAGTGATTGGATGAAGCGTGGGGATATTCACTTTTCCGATTCGGGTAAGTTGGTCAACTACCTGCTTTTGCTTGTAGAAAAGCTGTCTTTCGTAGGGAAGGTATTGCCATTTGCAGCCCCCGCAAAGGTCAAAATGTTCGCAAAACGCCTCAATTCGGTCTGGTGAGGGTTTCTGAATGGCCACCACCTTCCCCTCCATGTATTTCTCCCTTTTTTTTGTGACCTGGATATCTACGACATCGCCCGGTATCACATTCGTGGTAAACACAACGATGCCTTCCACCCGGGCAACCGCTTTGCCTTCCGCACCCGCATCAAGAATTTCGACATTCTGCAAGAGAGGTAAACCCTTATTTTTTCTTCCCACAATGATATTTTTATATTGTTTCTATTTTCATCATTTGTTCCTTCCGTCCGAAATTAATGTACCAGCTTTTTTTTGCATGCTAACGCGGACGGCTCTTTCTTCATCATTCCCAACCCGGGGTGTCGCTCCTTCGTCGCTTTACCCCGGGCTACCAGGATGCCGCCGCTCTGCGGCTGTATTTGTGCCGACTCATCCTGGTGGTCAAAAATTCAGGAGTGCGAAAATGTAAATTTTCACATTTTCACATTCCCCAATTTTCATATTATCTTTACCCTGCTACCAGGTTCAGAGACCGCCTTGACCCTCTCATTTTCAATATTTCCGTTTTTCATTCATTGCCGTCTGCTTTAGCTGACGGACCATGAGTTCAAAACAGAAATGGCTTTAGCCTAATTTTGCAGGTTTGGCTAAAGCCGGGAAGTTTTCAAATCCTATAAACCGTCAGCTAAAGCAGACGGCAATGAAAGAAACCGTCCTTCCCTCAAAAGCTGCTCCAATTGATCTCCTCCGGATGGCTCCATTTTCCCTGGGAGCGCAGTACCTGCTCGATTACATCCCTGACACATCCTTCGCCCCCGTTCCTGTCGGAGATATAGGCCGAAATCTCTTTGATTTCGGATGCCGCATCGTTCGGACAAACTGCCAGACCGACTTTGGTCATCACGTTATAATCGGGTATATCGTCCCCCATGTAGAGTATCTGGTCAGCGGTTAGCCCGCTCTTGCTTAAGAATTCATTGAGGCAGGGAACCTTATCCAGTGTTCCCATGTACACATGTGTGATACCCAACCGCTCGAGCCGGCCTCTGGTATCCTGTGTCCTGCCTCCGGTAATGATACAGATGGGATAGCCCAGCCTGATGGCGTACATGATGGCGTATCCGTCTTTCATGTTTGAGGTACGAACAGGATCACCTTCAGGAGAAAGGGTCAAGACGTTGTGGGAGAGTACCCCGTCAACGTCAAATACGAATCCTTTTATTTTGCTGAGTTCTTCTTTAAAAAATGCCATAGAATAATTACAAATTACAAATTACGAATCAATGTCGTTTAGTTAACGTTTTTATTATAATCGTTTGTAGTTCATCGAATAAGGTCGTTTTGGTTTCATCTTTCGTGGTACACTTCTTCCCGGCCTGATGATTTCCCTGGTCTTTTCCACAATATCATCAAAAGCCTCCAAAGCCTTTTTGTATTGTCTTTTTATCATTACACTTATCAGGATGTCTTGCGTCATTGATAGGGCGTTTGTCCTATTGATCTTTTGATCATGTGCCCTTTCTTTGTCCGCTT
>JALOCD010000054.1 GCA_023228025.1 Prolixibacteraceae bacterium
GACCTCCCCGGTCTTTGTTTGGGGTGTTTGCATAGATATTGACGGTGAGGCCCCAGTGACTGACAACTGTTTTGATTTAATTCCCGGAATTCCATACTACGTGAAGTTGCTTAAAGGAGAAATGGTTTCGGTTAAACAAACAGGCAACGATTTGATATTGAACAATTAATACCAGGAGCAAACTTTTACTATCCAATGAGAAATTCTGATTTTATACCTGATTATAACAACCTCCTTCAGGTAGTCAATAATAGTAGACCGAAGCGCTTGCCTTTATATGAACATCATATAGATGCGCCATTTATTTCAAAAGTACTGGGTGAAGATATTTCAGCAAAAGGCTTGAACCCTGCTGAACTTAATGGCTACTACCGAAAAGTCATTGGTTTCTGGAAAGATATGACCTATGATGCCTTTGATTTTGAAGCGGCTATTTGCGATATACTTCCAGGGCATGGCGCTATTTTGGGAGGAATGTCTGGCCCTATTCAAACCCGAACAGATTTCGAAAATTATCCGTGGAACGATATCCCCAAAATATTTTGGGAGACCTATACCCCGCATTTTGAGGCGATACAAAAAGCTCTTCCTCCGGGAATGAAGGCTTACGGTGGTTGCGGGTATGGGATTTTTGAAGCAAGTCAGGATTTGGTTGGGTATGAAGATTTGTGCGTGATGCAATGCCTGGACCCGGAGCTTTTTGCCGATATTTTTGTTAGAATAGGCGACTTGTGGGAAACCTTATGGCAGGGAGTAATAAAAAAGTATTCGGATATTTTCGTTTTTTTTAGGATGGGAGACGACCTTGGGCATAAAACATCCACTCTGCTAGAACCAGATATCATACGCGAACATATTTTTCCACAATACAAAAGAGTTATCGATTTAGTGCATCGTGCAAACAAAAAATTTTTGCTTCATTCCTGCGGAAATATCTTCCCGCTCATGGATGATATTATTAATTTAGGTATCGATGCCAAACACTCCAATGAAGACCAGATTGCGCCCTATTCCGAATGGGTTGACAGGTATTCGAAACGAATCGGGCTTTTTGGCGGCTTTGATCTTAATTTGTTGGTTTTGGAAAACGTTGAAACAGTTTATCGAACTATTTTGGAACAAGGAACATTATTCCGCGGGAAAGCAAGTGGATACGGTTTAGGTTCAGGAAATTCAATTCCGGGATATATTCCGGTAGATGGATTTATGGCAATGGTTGATGCTGTAAAAGAAATCAGGAGAAGGGAAGAAAACAAACATACCAGGTAATTGCAACAACATGTATATGAAGCATAACATGAAAAGACTATCCTTACATCTTTTATTATTCATTTGTTTGGGAAGCAACTATTCCGCATTTTCGCAACCTGATTTTTACAAACATTGGCAGGCGAAATGGATAACCAACAACTGGCCACCTGCCGTTGAAAATAACTGGACCTGTTTTGTCAAAGAGATAAACATTGATAACCCAACCGACAGTATAGTAACAGCACATATTGCAGTCGACTCAAAATACTGGCTGTGGATAAACGAAGAACTGGTTGTATTTGAAGGAGGGCTAAAACGTGGCCCAACGCCTGATGATACCTATTTCGATGAGATAAATATAGCGCCATTCCTGCACAAAGGAAACAATACGATTGCGGCGCTCGTGTGGTTCTGGGGAAGGGATGGCTTTTGTCACAAAAACAGCGGACAAATGGGTTTTCTTTTTGATGCACAGGCCAAAAATTTTTCGATTTTAAGCGATAGCACATGGAAATCGATGATCCACCCGGCATTTGGCAATACTTCAGACCCAATCCCCAATTTTCGTCTGCCGGAATACAACATTAAATTTTATGCAGATCTCGATATCGCCGAATGGTATAAACCCGGAACTGCCTTGCAATGGCCCGTTGCCAAGGTGGTTGGGAAAGCAGGGTGCCAGCCGTGGAACAATCTTTGGAGACGGCCCTTCCCTCAATGGGAAAACAGCGGTTTAGTGGCTTACGAAAATCATTTGGATTTTCCTTTTGTATCGGATGGAAATGCCATAAGAATGAAGCTGCCTAAAAACTATTCGATAACCCCATATTTAAAGATCGACGGAGACAAAAATGTTTTAATTGATGTGCGTACAGACAATTATAAAGGTGGCAGTGAAAACAATCTAAGAACCGAATACGTTACCAGAAATGGTATTCAGGAATTTGAAACTTATGGTTACATGAACGGGCACGAAGTTATTTATTCCATACCAAAAGGGATTAAAATACTGGACCTGAAATACAGGCGCACCTCTTTCCCGGCAAAACCTATCGGTGAGTTTAAGTCGGATAATGATGAATTGAATATTTTGTGGGAGAAGTCGTTGAATACCATGGATATAAATATGCGCGATGCCATTCAAGATCCCGACAGGGAGCGGTCGCAATGGTGGGGCGATGTTGTTATCTTACTCGGACAGATATTATGCACCTGCGATACAAACGGACATCATGCAATAACCAAGGCAATATCGAATCTGGTGGAATGGCAGAGGCCTGACAGCACATTGTATTCACCTGTCCCATCCGGCGAATGGCATGGTGAGTTGCCCACGCAAATGCTCGCATCCATTGGCAAATATGGTTTCTGGAGATATTTTTCCTATACGGGCGATACTGCTGAAATCCGGTATGTTTATCCACATGTAAAAAAATATATGGCGTTGTGGAAGATTGGAGATGATGGTTTAGTTGTTCACAGGTCCGGAGGGTGGAACTGGTACGACTGGGGCAAAGACATAGATGAAAAGGTAATTGAAAATGGCTGGTATTATTTAGCCCTGCAAAGTGCATACAATATGGCGATGCTTCTCGGAAATGAAGCCGATGCAACCAGCTATGCAAAACTGATGGTTACTATTAGACAGAGTTTCAATAAACAATTCTGGAATGGCACTTGCTACCGTTCTGCAAATTATACAGGGCAAACTGACGACCGGGCGCAGGGGCTGGCAGTTGTTGCCGGGCTGGCAGATAGGATCAAATATGAGCCGCTAAAGAAGGTTTTTCAAAAGGAATTTCATGCGGGGCCATACCTGGAAAAATATATCCTCGAAGCTCTGTTTATAATGAATGCTCCTGAAATGGCCATGCAAAGAATGAAATACCGCTATTCGAAAATGATAAGCAGCAATGTCACCACATTATGGGAAGGATGGGATATTGGATCAGCTGAATATGGGGGAGGTTCATACAATCATGGTTGGGCGGGTGGCCCGCTTACCTTAATGCATGAATACATCGCGGGTATTGCACCAACTGAAGCCGGATATAAAACTTTTTCGGTCATGCCACAAATGGGCGATCTTAAAAGTGTTCATTGCATCACTCCAACTGTAAAGGGTAACATCATCCTTGATTTAAAAAGAAACAACAAAACGTTAAGTGTCAAAATACAGGTACCCCCGAACACTACCGGGACTGTTGGAATTCCCAAAATCGGAATGGATATAAAAAGAATATATGCCAATGGCAAATTGGTGTTCAGCAAAACCAATGGCGCCAAGAACTCCAGCGAAGTAAAGTATAAAGGAGAAGATGGAAATTACTATATATTTGATATGCAAGAAGGTAAATGGCTTTTTACGGCAGAATAATTGTTTGACAATTAACATGATTTAAACTACTTTAAACAATCAGGATGAAAACAACCCCGCGCCGGGAATTTATAAAATCAGCTTCAGTTTTAGGATTGGCCCTCCCATTTTTAAATCCCAATGAGATATTTGGTCAGCAAATTGATTCATTTATTTTTCATTCGCCTTTCATGAAAGTCGCGATGCGAAAGGATTTTCCTCAGTTAATTTCTTTATGTGTTGATTCGTTGGGTAAAGGTAAGGAGATGGTGAACCCGCTTTTGATCGGAGAAAGTGTTATCAAAAAATACAAAAGTACGGTTTCAGAAAAATCAATTTCTTATCATCCTGAAAGTCAGGAAGAAGATAGTGACCCGGCCTGGAATCTTAGTTTTTCAGATAAAAGCATTCAGATCATATCTAAAAAAACAGAAGATAGTGAACCATTTAATTTCACCGTCAATCAGGAGATTAACCACACTACTGTTCTTGGTGTTATGAAAGAACGCAATAAGGTTATCCTTCCTTGTCTGATCCATCTGCCGGATATGGGAACTTTCCGGGTGACCAGTAATGTTTCCGGATTGGAATTATTTACCGATGCCCGCAGGGCAAACTCTGAAGTGAAAGGTAAACTTGAGCATAATTTTGTAAGTATTTCTTTCCCTCCGGCTTCCGATGAACATCCACTAATTACCTATCAATTAGACATAGTCAGCATTTATCCCGATGGAACAGCTAATAAAAATGACTTGATTTACGATGGGTTTAAACGGAATTTTATAAATATATTTCAGGTTAATCCCCGGCTACGGGTGTTGGCAAATAATTCATCATCCGATTCCTGTGCTTTTACTTTGTACATGTCGGCCCAACTTGCCCAACATACTCCTCGTTTGGCGGATGGGTTAAAGGCAATTTATCCGCTTGCTGTTGTCAACGTAATTGTGACTGCCATTGGTGGTGAAAATTCAGTAAAGGGAGCTGAACGTTTTGCACAAGATGTGCTAATTCACAAACCTGATTTAATCCTGATTGATTATGGGTTGAATGATCGTGGATGCGGACTTGAAAAAGCGTACACGGCATGGAATCAGATGATTAAACTGGCAAAGGATCATGGGATCAAAGTGATTCTGTTGACGCCATCGCCTGATCAAAGCGTTAATTATGCCGATGTTGCCAATGAACTGAATAAACATGCAGAGCAGATTCGGAGAATTGCTGCGGAAAACCAGGTAGGACTGGCTGATAGTTATCAAGCCTTCGAATTCCTTTATCAGGATAAAGAGCAACTCAGCAAATATATGTCACAGGTTAATCATCCAAACCAATTGGGTCATGAACTCATAGCAAACGAATTAATGAAATGGTTTTAAAAAGACAATATGTATGACTAAAGTCGGATTATTTGGAATTGGCCTTGACACCTATTGGGGGCAATTCGATGGGTTGCTCAGCAATCTGATAGCTTATCAGGAGCAAATTAAAAACAGGATAGCCGGATTTGGCATTGAGGTGGCCGATGCCGGAATGGTCGACAATCCCGCGAAAGCGCGCGAAGCTGCCGACTTTCTTAAATCGCAGGACGTTGAGATCGTTTTTCTGTTTGTATCAACGTATGCTTTATCGTCAACGGTATTGCCGGTGGCGCAGAAGCTGAAAGTCCCGGTGGTGATCCTCAATCTTCAGCCTGTGGCCGAACTGGATTATGAAGCATTCAACAAACTGTGCGACCGCGGTAAAATGACGGGCGTGTGGCTCGAACATTGCCAGGCCTGTTCGGTTCCCGAAATTGCCAGCGTGTTTAACCGTTCCGGTATAAAATATGATATCGTAACCGGATACCTCCGTGAGGAAGAGTCATGGAAAGAAATAGAAGAATACGTCCAGGCAGCCTTCGTGGCCACCCGACTCAGAACCAACCGACTCGGTATTTTGGGCCATTATTACGGCGGAATGCTGGACGTTTACACCGATCTGACCAAACAGTCGGCCGTGTTTGGCACCCACATCGAGTTGCTCGAAATGTGCGAACTGAAAAAATACCGCGATGAGACCACGGGTGCTGAAGTTCTGTCCAAAATCCAGGAATTTCATGATGCTTTTGATGTGTCCCCAGAAAGCGAAACCGCCGAGATTGAGCGTGCCGCACGCACTTCTGTGGCATTGGACAAACTGGTAAAAAACCGCAACCTGGGCTCGATGGCCTATTACTACGAAGGGGAACCTGGCAATGAGTACGAAAATATCGTGACCTCGGTAATTGCCGGAAATACTTTGCTTACAGGCAAAAATATTCCCGTTGCTGGTGAATGCGAAGTGAAAAATGCACAGGCCATGAAGATCATGGCCGAATTTGGCGCCGGAGGTTCGTTCTCCGAATTTTACCTCATGGATTTCAATGATGATGTGGTGATGCTCGGCCATGACGGACCTGCACACTTTGCCATTGCCGAAGGTCGCGTTAAACTCATCCCACTGCCAATCTACCACGGTAAACCGGGCAAAGGCCTCTCTATTCAGATGACTGTCAAGCATGGATCGGTAACTTTACTTTCGGTAGTCGAGGGCAAAAACGGACTGTTCCTGCTCGTTGCTGAGGGTGAATCCGTTCCTGGTCCAGTTCTCGAAATCGGAAATACCAATAGCCGCTACCGGTTTTCTATAGGTGCGAAGAAATTCATGAACGAATGGTCAAAACAGGGACCTGCCCACCATTGTGCAATTGGGGTAGGGCATATTGCCGGTAAAATTGAAAAACTTGGCCAGATCCTGGGAATTGAGGTGGTAAAGATTTGCTAACGATTAAATAAATTTATAATTAAACAACAAGATGAAACGTGTAGCCTTTAAAATGAAATTAAAAGCCGGTTTTGAAGATGAGTACAAAAAGCGGCACGATCAAATCTGGCCTGAACTGGCACAAGAGCTATCCAATACAGGCGTGAATGATTACTCTATCTTTTTAGATGTTGAGACCAGCACACTTTTTGCCGTTCAGAAGCTAACTGACAGTAATACCTCCGATAAGTTGCCACAAACTGAAATAGTACGCAAGTGGTGGGATTATATGTCCGGCATTATGGAAGTGAACCCGGATAACTCACCTGTTGTAATTGAATTAAAAGAGGTTTTTCACCAGTATTAACAGAAAAAATAGATTATGAGTTCAAGAGAAAGAGTATTACGCGCCTTTGGAAAAATTAAAGGTATGCCCGACAGGGTTCCGGTACAGTTTGACCTTTGTAAGCAACTGTCCGATCATTTTGGCAAAGAGTTGGGTATTCCGGTTCATTATACCGAAAATCTTTATGAAGATGTGACTTACCGCATTAGCGCTAATGAAATACGGGTTGCCTTGGGTAGCGATGTTGTGGTTACCGGTGCATCCGTTTCGGATGATTACCGTATATTGAAAGATGACAAAGGCACCTGGCTCAATGAATATCAGATGCGGATGCGCCAGGGGGATGTATATGTGGAAGTACTTGAATATCCATTGTCCCATGTTGAAACGAAGGCTGAAATTGAAGTGTACCGGTTTCCTGATCCGGATGCACCCGGCCGTTTTCGGGACGCTGAAGCATTGGTAAAAAAGTACAAAAACGACTACCTGATTATTGGAGATATAGAAGTGACGATTTTCTCATTGGCGCAGCAGTTGGTGGGCATGGAGAAACTACTGGTCGACATGATGATGGAAACTGAATATGTGATTCCATTGTTTGAAGCCTGTGCAGAGTTTCAGACCCGAATCGGCTTGCGTTTGATCGGAATAGGGGTAGATGCCATTTGGGTTGGGGATGATTTTGGCACCCAGGCCAGCCTGATTATGTCGCCGGAAACTTTTCGTGAGCAGCTAAAACCTTTCTACAAAAAGATGATCGACCGTTTCAAAGAAGCCAAGCCAGATATTATCCCTATACTTCATTGCGACGGGGCTGTGGCCGAACTTCTTGATGACATCAGGGAAATCGGGTTTGAGGTATTTAACCCGGTTCAGCCAAATGTCCCCGGGCATTTACCTCAAGAAATGAAAGAGATATTTGGCAATATATTTAGTTTTTGGGGAGCCATCGACCAACAAGACCTTCTTCCCAAAGGAAGTGATGAAGAGCTGGAACGTGACATCATTGAAAAAATCAGCATTCTGGGCAAAGATGGAGGTTACATGATTGCCCCGGCACACATTATACAAAATGATGTGTCTTCTGATCGGGTTAAACTCTTCATTAAATTGTGTAAGAAACATGGGGATATTTACAATTAGTGTGAATTCATCAAGGTATGAAGCTAAACAATAATTCAAGATCATATACGGCTGATAATTCGTTATAAACTGACTTTCCACCTCTACCTTCTTTATCGATTTCGGTATTTACTAAATCAACGATTAATCAAAAAAATTACTTTAATTTGTTTTGCATATACCGAACCTGACACATTATGCCCTCTTCTGTCCTCGATATTACAACTAAAGAGAAACAGTTCTTCCTTGATTTTCAGAGAGGGGAAAATTTTATTTTCAATTATTTCTTCGATAAATATTACCAGGGGCTCTGCGTATATGCCTTTCGTATGATAAAATCAAACTCTGAAGCTGAGGACCTGGTACAGGATTTTTTTGTGAGGATTTTGGAAAACCGAAAAAACATATTTATCGATAGAAGTGTAAAGTCCTATTTTATTCGCTCGGTACACAATCGTTGTCTTGATTATCTTGCTCATCAAAAGGTTAAAATCAATCACGAACAAATCCGTCTCAAAATGCTTAGTGAGGAAGACGTGCAGGAATATCCATTGCTCGACAGCGAACTAAAAAAACAAATAGAACTTGCCATTCAAAAACTGCCGGACGGCATTCGTGAAACTTTCATGCTGAACCGTTTTGACGGACTTAATTATCAGCAAATTGCAAAACAAGAAAATGTCTCAGTAAAAACGATCGAATACCGTATAAGCAAGGCGCTTGCCATCCTTCGAAAAGACCTCGGCGATTATCTTCTTTTTCTGCTTTTTGTAAGCAGGTTTTAATTTTGAACTTTTTTTCTGAAATTGTTTAGGGTAAACCAATACTTTACCGTCATATACACGAATAAATTCTATGGAAACACACGATCACATACCTGACTATTTGATGGCTTACCTTAAAGGTGAAGCAGATAAACAGCAAGAACAGTTGGCTGCTGAATGGCTTAAAAACGAAGAGAATGCAGAAGTATTCAGGCAATTGAAAAAGATTGACAGCCTGACTTCTGACCTTCATTTGCTACAACAATTTGAATTGCAGAAGGGGTTAAAACAAGTCAGGAGAAAATATCGGGCTAGTAAAATTACTTCAATTTCGGCTTGGGTTCAACGAATCGCTGCCTTACTTTTTATTCCTGTACTTTTGGGCGGAATTTGGTACTATCACCAGCAAAATAAACTTAGAAAAGACTTGGCCGTACTGGTGGTGACCCAGGAGATTAATACGCAACCAGGCACAAAAACGCACCTGTTTCTTCCTGACAGCACCGAAGTATGGCTGAATGCGGCCAGTAGTTTGCGATTTCCATCGGCGTTTGCCGGAAACGAACGCCGTATTGAACTTGAAGGTGAAGCCATTTTCAAAGTTTATAAAAACAAGAAGAAACCATTTATTGTTCGTACAAGCAGTATGGACATTGAAGCCGTTGGAACGGAATTTAATGTTTCGGCTTATTCAGGCGACCTGAAATTTTCGACAACCCTTGCTGAAGGAAAAGTAAAGATTACTGACCGCTTAAAATCAGATCAGGTCATGTTTATTGATCCGGGGACCCAGTTAAATTACAATACTCAGAGTAAAACTTATAAAGCTGAAAATGTAAGGGTACAAGATGTTATCGCATGGAGAGATGGACTTTTGATCTTTAATGAAACTCCTTTTTACGAAGTCGCAGCTAAGCTTGGCCGGTGGTTTAATGCAGACATCCAATTCAACGATCAATCAATTGCAAATTATCATTTTACCGGTACGTTTTCCAGCGAAAATCTTGATCAGGTAATGGATTTGTTGACCTTATCAACTCCGATTACATATTCGTGCAGTAAAAGAAAAATTCCGGATAACAGAAATTTTTCGAAGCAAGAAATAAAAATATGGAAGAAAACTAATGTGAAAACCCAATAAAGAATAGATAAAACGTAGCCTATGAATTAAAAAAACAAAAAAAACAAAAAAACAGGGCAGTTCCCCAACTGCCCTGAAGGTCAATAACCGTCTGAACACGGTTAAATTTTTAATGTATTAAATAAAAATCATTCAAACGTATGAAAAAAAAATGTAAACACCTATGGAGTGATGGAATTCATCGTTCCTGGAAAAAAATTCTAATGGTTATGAAGCTTACACTTATTCTAAGCCTTCTGCTGTTTTCTCAGGCTTTTGCTCTGAGATCCTATTCGCAACGAACCTTAATAAACCTGAAAATGGAAAATGTTACCATTAAAGAAGTGTTAAGGGAAATTGAGGATAAAAGTGAATTCTATTTTTTGTATAACAATGATCTGATCGATGTGAATCGTATGGTCAGTATTGATGTCAAAAATGAAAAGGTTCAGGATGTACTTTCTCAGTTATTCGCTGATAAAAGCATCAACTTCCTGGTTAAAGACCGGCAAATTGTATTATCGCCATTACAGAATGATACAGGAAACAATTTCGCGACGGATCAGAATATAAAATCCGTTTCCGGTAAAGTTACCGACTCCTCTGGAGGTCCTCTGCCTGGTGTTTCTGTTGTGGTTAAAGGAACTACAACTGGTGTAATTACTGATATGGATGGAAAATATATTCTTTCCAAAGTGCCTGAAAATGCAACTTTGCAGTTTTCATTTGTTGGAATGAAAACGCAAGAAATTGCTGTTGAAAGCAAAACAACAATTAATGTTACACTGGTTGAAGTTGCCATTGGAATTGACGAAGTGGTTGCAATTGGGTATGGAACACAACAAAAAAGATCTACAAGTACCGCTATTTCATCGATTGCATCTTCTCAAATGGAAAATCAGATTGGTGCAAATATCAGTCAGAAAATGACAGCTATGGTTCCTGGTGTGGTTGTTCAGCAAACGGGAGGAGTCCCTGGTCAAAGTATGAAAATACGGGTTAGGGGAACTGGATCAATCAATTCATCAAATGCTCCACTTTATGTTGTTGATGGATATCCATTAAGTGATGGAGGAACTATAAATTCAATTAATCCAAGCGATATTGAATCGATAGACATACTTAAAGATGCCGCTGCCGCAGCAATTTATGGATCAAGAGGTGGCAATGGGGTTGTACTTGTGACAACCAAAAAGGGCAAAGCCGGTAAAACACGTTTTGATTTTAATTTTTATAAAGGGGTGGACCAGGTCTCTAAGAAAGTAGATGTATTGAACTCCGAAGAATTTGCTGACTATTGTAAAGATGCATTTACTGCTGCCAACAAACCACTCCCTCCAATATTAAGTCAACCGGAGAAATGGGCCCACACTGATTGGCAGGATGCTATTTTCAGAAAGGCAAATATATCAAACTATCAACTTACTGTCTCAGGCGGTACTGAAAAAATCAGGTTTTTGCTCTCAAATGGATACTTACAGCAGGAAGGTATTGTAAAAGGAACCAGTTATCAAAGAATAACTTCAAGGTTGAATGTTGATGCCGACGTTAATAAGCACATTAAAGTAGGTGTTAATTTTAATCCTACATTTAGTAGCAACCAAGATCAACCGATTTCGGGTCATTATAATACTAATAGTAATTATCCCTTATCCTCAACTGTAACTTCTGCGTTGTTTATGCCTCCAATTGTTCCGGTACGTTTTGATAATGGGGACTACGGTCAGTTAAGCAACAAAACAATTGGGCAACATCCGGAATATAGCGGATTGTTATTTAACTTGTATAGTCCTGTCGCCGTATTGGATAATTTTAATGCCAAAACCAGAATTTTTGGCCTGCTTACTAATTTATTCCTTGAGGCTCAAATTTTCAAAGGATTAAATTTCCGTTCAAATATTGGAACGGAACTAACTAACAGGCAACAAAACACATATCGCCCGGCGACGATAACCAGTAGTGCTTTCCCGGACGTAACGCTATCGGAGCCTAATTTGGCTAGTATAAGTGCTGGACAAACGTACGGCATAAATTATAACTGGCTTTGGGAAAACACACTAAATTATAAACTGGACTTTCTAAAAGATCATTCTGTTAACGTAGTCGTTGGGTATACGGCACAGAAAAATTTTGCAGAAGGAAATAATATTGCCAGTTATGTGGATAAGGGAGTTAGTCCATTCTCTAATGATTTGGTGCCTTACATTAGTAATGCATCAGACATACGTGGAACCGCTTATAGGGGTGAATGGGCGTTAACCTCAGCTATTGCCCGCCTAAACTATTCGTATAAAGATAAATATATATTATTAGGAAGCATTAGAAATGACGCATCTTCAAAATTTGCCCCGGGCATCCGTTCTCATACTTTTCCGGCTGCTTCATTAGCATGGAGGATATCGGAAGAACCTTTTATGCAAAAGATATCCAAAACATTGAATGAGTTCAAACTGAGGGCAAGTTATGGAGAATCTGGCAATTTCAATACTCCCGGTGGGGATTATCCTTGGGCTGGTTCTTTGGGAAGAGCAGATTACGATTTTGGACTTGGTACAGGGGTCAGACAAGTAGCTTTTGCTTTGGATGGTTTTGCTAATCCGACTCTTACATGGGAAGTGAATAAGCAATCTGATATTGGATTGGAAGCGGGGCTCTTTTCAAATCGTATTTATTTAACTGCTGACGCTTACGTTAGAAAAACAACTGATCTTATTTTGACCCGGCAGTTGCCAGGCGTTGTTGGCTTCGCTACAAGTATTAATACCAACATTGGTAGTATCGAAAACAAAGGGCTGGAGTTTGGTCTTACAAGCAATAATTTAAACGGAAGATTTTCCTGGAAAACAAATTTCAATATTTCTTTCAACCGTAATCAGGTTCTTTCTTTAGGAGGCCCAAAATTTATTGCAGGGCCGGATGTTGTTATATTTTGGGCATCTTCATCCAGAATTACAGTTGGGAGGCCATTAGGCGATTACTATGGTTTTATTGCAGATGGTGTCTATATGAATCAGGCCGATGTAGATGCGAATCCTAAATATATAACCGGATCAAAACCAGGCGATACAAAATACCGCGATGTGAACAAGGATGGTACGATTAGTACAGCGGATATTACGCTCATTGGGAACAGCCAGCCTGATTTCAACTACGGGCTTACGAATAGTTTCAAATATGACAGATTTGAACTAAATATAGTTACGCAGGGAGTAAGTGGTGGGTCAATCGTAAATGGAACTAGAAGATTTCTGGATCAAGGTTATGGCTGGGCCAACGCTTCTGGTGAGGTAAGAAACCGTTGGCGTTCAGAAAGTAATCCCGGGAATGGGAAAATCCCAAGGGTTGGTTATGGCCTTTCGCAGAATTCTGCGTTTTCCTCAAGATTTTTATATAGCGCCTCTTACTTCGCAATCAGGAATGTGACACTTTCATACACTCTTCCATCAACTGTAACGAAAGACTATAAAGTTGAAAACCTGAAAATGTATCTAAGTGTACAAAATCTGGTAACTTTCAGCAAGTACACAGGTTATAACCCAGAGGTAACTATCTATGGCGAAGATGTTTCAAGAGGGTCAGTTGACCAAGGCGGATATCCTTTGCCAAGAAGTATTTCAATTGGATTAAATATTGGATTTTAAAATTGAATAATAAAACTACACAAAATATGAAAAAACTAATATTTTTTATCGTGGTGATAAATTCGTTTTTGAACATTGGTTGCAAAAAGGAATTTACAGACCTAAACCCTGTTGACCGACTTTCGGATAAGTTATATTATAAAACTGCCAATGATTTTAAACAGGCCAGTATAGCTGCCTATACAAGCTTAAGGTCAACATACTATACTTGGTGGGCTTTTAGTGAATTGACTACAGATAATGCGATTTGTCTTACCCCAGATGGCAACATGTATTTCGCATTTGACCAACTAACATTGACTCCTGATATTAATAATCTTAACCTTCTTTGGGTTGATTCCTATAAGGGAATAGGCAGGTGCAATACACTTCTTGGTCGAATAGAAAATGTTGCAATCGACGAAAATTTAAAGAAACAGTATGTTGCTGAAGCAAAATTTCTAAGGGCGCTTTTCTATTTTAATCTTGTAAGAGTATTTGGAGATGTTCCGCTGGTAGTGAAAGAAATAAATACGGTGGATGAATCCTTTACCTATTTAAGGGTTCAGGGAAAGACTGTTTATGAGCAAATTGTGCGGGATTTAAAGGATGCGGGCAGCGTATTGCCAGAAAAATATACTGTTAATACTGATATTGGAAGAGCTACAAAGGGAGCAGCTAAATCATTGCTGGGGAAGGTCTATTTAACCTTAAAGGATTATTCTAATGCATCTTTAATACTGAAGGAAGTTATTGATAATGCTTCGGTTTATGGATATAAATTGTTGCCTGACTATGCCTCTATTTTCGATCCAAAAAATGGGAATAATGCGGAAATTGTTTTTTCCGTTCAATATTCTGCCGATGGGAATCTTGGGAGTCCATGGGCAAATACATTCATACCACAAAAATCAGGCAATACAATAACCCCTTCAGGCTCGGAAAATGATTATAATTTAGTCTCCAATGATTTATATAATGCGTTCGAAATTGGAGATTTACGTAAAGCGGTTTGTGCTGCAACTTTCATTAGTGGAGGAGTTACTTATTATTATACCAGAAAATATTTAGATAATAATCCAACCCGTGGAAATTTTGATAATGATTGGATCGTAATCAGATATGCAGATGTTAAATTAATGTATGCTGAAGCACTAAATGAAACCAATCTACCAGGAGCTTCACAACAATTAAATGAAATTAGGGCAAGAGCCGGGTTAAATGTGACAACAGCTACCACACAATCAGACATGAGGTTGGCAATAGAAAAGGAAAGGCGAATGGAATTAAACCTTGAAGGGCATCGCTGGTTTGATTTAACGAGAACAGATAGGGCAATTACTGTATTAAATGCTTATTTTACAGCTAACGGCATTATTACAACAAATGGTTCACCGGTAACGCTTACCACAAACAAGCTTTTGTTCCCTATTCCATTTAATCAAATAGCAATAAATCCAGCAATAACACAGAATCCTGGATATTGATTGTGATAGTTTTAATTAGGCCTTTTATTTATTGAGAGTAATTTTCAATAAATAAAGGGCCTATTAAATAATACCATTTAATATATACATTTTCAATTAGCAGCTTTATTAAATCTGAAATTGTTTAAAATCCGTATTAGACGATTTAATTAGTATATTATGTATTCAAGATATAGTTTCCTTATTATTTTTTTTCTATTTATTTTAGACTTGGAAATTCGTAATGAAAAGTCTTATCTATTTAATTTTTCACTCAAACAGAGTATTATTTATAAGATGCTTAGGTTTGTTCTGATTAGTTTTATCCTATGCCTCCTGAATTTAGTACCACTCAGCGCGCAAGAAACAGCAAACGAACCAATCAAGATGAAGCAGCTCTTTTCATTTTGCATTGGAGAAAAAAGCGGATCAACATATATTTGGGGAACAGGGATTACTATTCCCGCCACCTATTTCAATGAATTATTGCCTGCGGTTTTTATTCGTAAAATGGTGTTTTCTGAATGCCAGAGAACAGATAGTGAATTTAAGTGGGTTTTTACCGGACGGGATGGGGGCATTACAGTTGTGATAAATAAAGATTCGGTTGTTTTGCAGCAACGATACTATAATTCATTTGGATTTAACAGTCAGCAGGGCAACGTGATTAAGGCTGCAAGATATCCCCAGCAAATTTTTACAAGAGATGCTATAAGATACTGCGGTGTTCTTTCATCCATTGCAGTTTCTGTAACTCATGATCTTAATCTTTCCGTTTTGATCAATGATTCATTGGCTATCCGACAAATTACCCAGATTGATGTTAGTCGCCATCAATTGCAGTTTACAGGTGCAAAAGGAAATTTTTGCGGTAAGGTTTTAGCCCCGGAAACAGTTAATTCTAAAATTACCATAAACAAAAACACTACCTATCAAACAATATTGGGTTTTGGCGGCATTACATCGCCCGTGGCATATCATATGCTGAGCGAAGAAGGCAAAAAGCAGTGGTGGAATTACCTGACCGAATACAATCTTTTGATTCAACGTGAGTATCCGAACGGTGAAAAACTAAAGCCTGATTATTGTAATTGGGATAATTTGGCAGATGCTACCCCTCATTACTATGGCGATAATTTTCCCAATGGGGAAATCTCCGACTTTTCATATAACAAGCAAATTCAACAAAAAGGGGGGACCGTAATATTCGAATTCTGGCAGTTACCACCTTGGGCAGTGGATTCGACTGAAAAAAAATATGGCCAATGGAAGTTGCCCACCCGGTTCCCGCTCTATCAAAAATATGTTGAAGCAGTTGTCAATTATTGCAAAACATCGTTAAAGCAAACCGGTTCGGCACCAGGCATAGTGGGTATTCAAAACGAAATAATGCAGCCGGATGAGGTGTGGCAGAAAATGACACTATCGCTCAGGGAAGGTTTGGATAAAGCAGGATTTGGAACAATAAAAATCCATTCGCAAAACGCCTCCTTTCTCCTCGAAGGAATAACATCGGCAAAAGCTTTCTCAGAAAAAAAAGAAGTTTGGGATGCGTTGGATTATACCTCATCTAACCTGTACGATTATCAGAATTTTTTTACCAATCCCGATGGTTTCGATAAACGCATCGAAGAGTGGAAAACTGTTATTGCGGGGAAAAGCAACAAGCCTTTTTTAGCCCTTGAAATGAGTGTTAATGATGGCAGGTATCAATCAGGAAGTTATAAAACTGCCTTTTTGATGGGCGAATTGTATCATAAAAATCTGGTGTTGATGAATGCCTCAGCACTGGGGTACTGTTGGTTGTTAATAAACAATGTTCAGGGAAGTTTTAGTGAGTCCAGGTCATTATTTACCATTGATGAAAGCAATAATTTCATACCTGTCCCATCGTCTTATCAGTTGAGGATTTTTGGTTGTTTTAGTCGGCATATCCTGAAAGGGATGAAAAGAATAGATATCAATTCAGATAATCTTGATTTGTTAGTTTCAGGATATTCAAATGGGAAAAATAATACGTTGATCCTGATAAACAAAGGAATCGTGCCACAGCAAATTAATTTAAACTGCGAAGGATTCAAAGTCAATAAAATGGAAATTGCGAGTATGTACCAGGAAAATAAAGAAGTTGATATTCCCAATCTCAAAACACTGGTTATCGAACCCGGAATGCTGGTAACATTGTTCCAAAAATGATTAATTGCAACAATGTTATTCGGTAAATGACTGTATATTAAATATTAAATCAAAACTATCAATGAACAATACAATTATGAGACACAACCTTAGTCATACGTTTTTAATATTAATTCTATTCATGCTTTCAGTTTTTAATAGAGTTGAAGGCCAGCAAACCGTTAAGTTAGCATCCTATCGTTTTGCAGGGGATAAGAAGGACGATAGCATGTGGAGCGGGATTTACACTGCCAAATCAGGGAAAATATATATCGGATTGTGCACCCATGCTGATGCGGCTAATTTTTATGAATTCGACCCGTCCACAGAAAAGATGGAGCATATAGCTGACTTGACTATTTTTAAAGGGGAACGGGGAGAAGGTATCCGAACAAGCGGGAAAATACACACCGTATTTGTGGAAGATAAAGAGGGCAACATCTATTTTGGCGATTTCTGTGAAGACAATGACCCCGAATGCATTGACCCCTCAAGTTACAGGGGGGCGCACTGGTTTAAGTACGACCCTGTTGTGAAGAAACTAACCAATATGGGGCTTATCAGTAAAAATTCCGGATTACTTGGCATCGCCATTGACCAGGAACGCAGGCGTTTGTATGGTCTTGCCGAAGATGGGCATTTGTACATGTTCGATTTAGATCGAAAAATTACTTTAGATAAAGGCAGGGTTGACGACTGGGATATTTGCCGGACCATTGTGGCCGACGATAAGGGAAACGTTTATGGCTCGTTCCCGGTCAACCGTATCTGGAAGTACAATCCTGAGACCGACAGGACCGACGACCTCGAAAATGTTCGCGTACCTAACGACCCGCGTGTACCACCCCGTACCATGTCAAATCCTCAAATCGACAGAAAATATTTATGGAGGATACTTAAATGGAAAGCCGAAGAGAGGGTTTTTTACGGGATCACAAATTCCGACAGCCGGTTGTTCAAATTTGATCCATTTAAAGGGCCCGAAGGGACAATCACACCCATGTCGTTAATGTGTGCCGACCGCTACCTGAACGGCGATCCAAAGAAAATACCGATTGCCACATTGGCATTCACCCTCGCACCCAATAATAAAATTTATTTCGCGCCTGTTACCTCTGTTGGTTTTGACTATTCCGCAGAATCGTGGGACGTAATAAACGAAAGGGAATTTACTTCAAAGGTAACCAAGGCTAAACTAATCCCACTTTCGGTTTTGGTTGAATATGATGTTTCGACCGGGACAAGGAGGGAATTGGGGGCCATGGAAACTGAAGATGGCCGGAAAATCTATGGATTGGGAGGTGCCGTTTATAGCCCAATTGACAATAAACTCTACTTTGCCGGGGCGGTTGAAGAAAAGGACACTAAATACATTGCAGGTAAAATTGATTTGACCCTTAACTATTCGATGGAACTTTTTAGTATTCCACTTCCAAAGTAATCATTAAATATTTGAATGAAATAAAATAAAATTAGATACAGATGAAAAGTATTATTAGCATCCTATTTTTAACCCTTACAATATGCGCTTCTGCACAAAAATGGGTAAGTCCCAATTATAGTAACCAATACCTTGATTACAGGGATATGGGATATCCGGGGGTAAGCGAAATACCCCCGGATGATAGCCGGATTTCTGCACTGTTGGCTGATCAAGGCAAATATGTATATGGCGCCACAAGCGGGAAGCAATCTTACCTTTTTTTATTCGACAAATATGTTAATAAAGTAAGGCCATTGGGAAAAATCCCTAATGCATCAGGGGTTTATCATACGATGGTTTCAGATAAAGAAGGAAATATTTACATAGGGACCGGACTTAATTTACTGGATGAGATCCCGTTGACCAAAGATTTCCCGGGAGGGCACAGGCAAATAGAAACCCAGTTGTGGAACGATATCTTAAATTATCATTCGGGTTTTAGTGGAGGGCGAATCTTAAAGTACAACACAAAAAACGATGAGAAAGTTTTTTTGCCGGATGACAATGCAGTCGTCGAAGATTTAGGCATGGTTAGGACAAAAAATTCGGTTTATGCCCTAACCATCGACAAAAGCAAAGATCTACTTTATGGGGTGACCTATCCTGAAGCCCATTTTTTTAAGTTCGATATCAAAGCAAAAAAAACTACCGATTACGGCCGGATGTTGGATACTCTGGTCTGTTCAGGCCCGGAACATTCATGGAGAAGCGTTCCTCGTGCATTGCTATGCCTGAAAGATGGCAAGGTGCTAACGGCGGGCAATGACGGATTGATTGTACTGTTTAACCCTGCTACCGAAAAGTTTGAAAAAACAGATTTAAGAATTCCGGGTGAATACTGGGAATCGTGGAATTACATTGGATACCCGGTTGTAGAGCAATTAATTGAAGGTGATAATGACATCATATATGGATCAACCAGCGATGGGTTTATTTTCAAGATAGATTTAGAACGCAATGTACTTATCGACCTGGGCAAACCAAGATTGGCCAGACGGGTAAGAGGACTAGGTTTAGGCAAGGATAATAATTTATATATGGTTTGCGGCGAACTGGGCCAGCCCTGCAAACTATTCTCCTATAACACAAATGGTTTGGAAGGGTTTAAAAACTGGGGTTATATATCAGTTGACCGTAGCCCGTATTACGAAAAAAGGGCTTATCAGTTCGATGCGTTGGCAATTAGCGATGAGGGTTCTGTTTTTATTGGCGAAAGCGACAGGAGGGGAAAGTTATTTATTTTTATTCCTGGTGCCCAAATATTCAAGGGAGAACTTAATCCGAAAAATCCAAGATAACAATTTATTTGCAAATGGTTTGAATAGTACCTGCAACTTGTTCCGATATGACGAAGGCACCTTTACTAAATTGTCAAAAAGGTAAAACTTTAAATCATTTTAGGCATTGATTCGCCTGGATACAAATCGTAACATTGAAACCAGAAAATAATTCAGGTACCATATAAACTGCAAATATGATATGTTGCCGAATTATACATTAACCAAGTCCACTGATTAGTAGTCTGTAGAAAATTAAACTTTGTTCAGCAACAAGCTTTGCTTTATATTATAATTCACATACCTATTCGGAACAAGAATGCATAATGTAAAATGACAACAACACGACGAAACTTTTTAAAGTCAGCCTCCATTGCCGGAGTACTAACTACTTTTTTGAGCCCTGTCAGTACTTATGGAAGTATGAGGGAAGAATCTGGAAAAACACATGTTCTGGAAACGGAAGAAAAGGATGAGTATCTGGCAGGGATTAAGGCAGAATTAATCAAAGAATGGCCCAACAACAGAACGGTCAATTTAGTTTTCCATGGACATTCCGTGCCGTCAGGATATTTTAGAACACCTGATGTCGAAACGTTTCAATCCTATCCTTTCCTTTTGTTGAAAGAACTTAAGAAAATATATCCTTTTGCGGTAATCAATGTAATTCTGACTTGTATTGGTGGAGAAAATTCAGAACAGGGAGCTAAGCGGTTTAAAAAGCAGGTATTAAATCATAGACCGGATGTTTTGTTTGTTGATTATGCATTAAATGACAGGCGTATTAGTATAGAAGCTTCGCACAAAGCAATGGAATACATGATCAAAGAAGGGCTGAAGAAAAAAATGAAGATTATTTTACTGACCTCTACACCCGACCAGAAAGTCGATATTAAGGATAAGGAAACCGATCTACAAAAACTTAACAACCAGTTGATTGATTTAGCAAAAAAATATCAAATTGGGTTGGTTGACAATTATGCTGCTTTTCAAAAACTGGTTTCGTCCGGAGAAAAAATTGCTGATTATATGTCGCAGGTAAACCATCCGAATGAAAAGGGACATCAGGTAGTTGCCAATGGAATAATGAAATATTTTTGACCATACTTAGATTCAAAAAGCATGAAAAAAGTAATTGCGATTTTTCTGTTCCTGGTGGCTGAGCTGAGTGTTTTTGCCCAGTCAACCAAAATTATACCTTATCCGAATAATGTAAAAGAGTTGGAAGGGGTGTTTACCATTAACAAGCAGACCTCAATTCAGTATGACTTGTTCAACGATACACTAAAAAGGAGTGTATCATTCTTCCGGGAAGCGATTCAAACCCAATCTGGTTTCCGGTTACCGGTAATTGCAAACTCTTCCAAATTAACAAATAGTGTTATTTTCAGGATCGTTAATGTTGATTCACTTGGGAAAGAGGGGTACATCCTAAAAATACAACCAAATCAAATAGAAGTTTCTGCGAATACCCAAAACGGCATTTTTTATGCTGTCCAGAGTTTGGTCCAGCTTCTTCCATGGGAGAGTAAACCCCAAAATATAATTTCATTGGCTTGTAAAGAAATAGCCGATTCTCCTCGATTTCCATGGAGGGGCATGATGCTGGATTGCAGCCGCTACTTTTTTCCAACCGGGTTCATCAAAAAGCTACTTGATAACCTTGCCTTGCATAAGATCAACACTTTTCACTGGCATTTAACTGATGACCCTGGGTGGCGCATTGAAATTAAAGCATTCCCTGAACTGACGAACAAGGGGGCCTACCGGAAAGAGACAGTGGTAGATTCTCGTACCGGTTCCCTTCTCAAGTTCGATGGCAAACGATATGGCGGATTTTATACACAGCAAGAGTTAAAGGAGATCGTAAAGTATGCTGCCGATAGGTTTATTACAATTGTCCCTGAAATTGAAATGCCCGGGCATGCGCAGGCGGCAATTGCTTCTTATCCATGGCTGGGGAGCACTGATGTGCCCACAGAAGTTGCTACCTCTTGGGGAGTAAAACCTTATTTGTATAACCCTTTCGATACCACTTTCTATTTTCTCGAAAAAGTGCTGACCGAGGTATTCGAGCTTTTCCCTGGCGAATATGTACACATTGGAGGGGACGAGGCCATTAAAGACCAATGGATTGCCAACCCAAAAATTCAGGAGAAAATAAGGGTGTTAGGGTTGAAGAATGAGCATGAATTACAGAGTTGGTTTATCAGACGGGTTCAACAATTTGCCCAGTCCAGGGGGAAGAAGATTATTGGATGGGATGAAATAACCGAGGGTGGGACACCAAAAGATGCGGCCATTATGTATTGGAGAAGCGATCACCCAGAACCGCTTGTTGAAGCTGTTAAAGGAAACCATCCAGTAGTGGTTACCCCAACTGAATTTTGTTATTTTGACTATTACCAGGCTCTCCCTTCAAAGGAACCTCTTGCAATAGGTGGATACCTGACTTTGGATAAGGTATATTCCTTTGAACCAATTCCTTCGTTTTGTTCCAAAGAGCAGGCAAAGCAGATCATGGGAACACAGGCCAATCTATGGACTGAATTCATTTCAACTCCTGAATATGCTGAATATATGCTATTCCCCCGTTTGGCAGCTTTAGCCGAAGTTGCCTGGACCTACAAGGAAAGGAAAGATTATACCGGTTTTACAAAACGGTTAAATTCACTATTGAATATTTACAAGGCAAAAGGTATTAAATATTGCGGAGAACTGTTGCCTTGCGCCAATTAGATATTTGTAAATTACTCCGATTGATTTGATCGGGAGATATTGCTGGTAAGAGGACGGAAAGCAGAGAAATATTAAATCGATTAACAGGTCTTTGAACTCTCTGGCTTTCCCTGGTATACCTCTGGAGATGAGATATAAGCTTCCGTGTGCTCTCCTGAAATGGTGGAATAGTTTTTCATCAGGATTAAACGGTGTCTGTGTTTCGAATGATTGAATTGTTTGCTCTCAGTCCAAACGCACGTAAAAAAAGATTCAAAGAACTATTGATTTACGGCAGAATTTCCTCTTATTTTTTCAAACTATTGAGAATTTGACTTCAACAAAAGTCTATATTCAGAAGGGGTTTTTCCAGTTTTGCTTTTAAAGATGCGACTGAAATAATCGATTGAATTGAATTCCAGCTGGTAAGATATTTCCTTGATACTCAAATCGCTGTTGCAGAGTAACTCTTTCGCATGCTGTATCCTTAGCGAAATGTGATATTGAACCGGAGATAATCCGGTGTATTTCTTAAACTTCTGACGAAAGTTGGAATATCCTGTATTTAAATCGCTTGCAAGTGATACCATATTCAAATTTCGTCCAATATGATCACGAATGATCAGACAGGACTTCCTGATGATTTTTTCGATATCTTTTCCTTCAAAATCTTCATTCTTTTTGATGGACATGATTACACCAAGAATGGTATAAACAAGACCTGCGCAAATTTGCTGATAGCCAGGTTTCTCTGATTGTACCAGGTTCTGAATTTCGTGGAAAAGCGTATGTAGCTCCTCCCTAAATCCGACATGAATAATTGGGTTCTGGCCGAGGAAAAAATCGTTCTCAAATATTCGTGTCGCAAAATCCCCGTTAAAACCAACAAAATGTTCACTCCATCCCTTCTTCAATGGGCGGTATCGATGCCATACACCAGGGTAAAGCAAAATAATTGACCCTTCGGGTATACGGAATATTCCATTTGCTGTCTCAATAATTCCGTCTCCTTTTGTGATATAATTTAATTGGTACTCTCTTAGGATTCGTCCCTTCCTCCAATTAAACATATAACCTGACGGATGTCCAACAGGCGGGTAATTTGTTGTATTGGAAATAGTTGCACTCCCTGCGACATTGATAAACAATCCCCACTGGATATCGTCACTGCTTTTCGTTGTGTATTTAAAATGATCTGTCATTTTATGTCATTTTATGCAAATCTATTAGCAAAATGTGAATTATTTGCATATCAATCATCAATAATTTTAAAAAATAGATATAAACCAATTTACTAAACAAACTATGAATGCACTCTTAGGCATAATTTTTCATTCGATCGGAGGTTTTGCTTCGGGCAGTTTCTACATGCCATTCAAGAAAGTAAAGGGATGGGCATGGGAAAGTTACTGGATTATTGGCGGACTATTCTCGTGGATGATCGTTCCTCCGGTGGCCGCTTATCTCACGGTGCCCGGCTTTGCATCAATCATCTATGCTTCATCAGGACAAATCTTGGCGATCACCTATTTGATGGGATTAATGTGGGGTATTGGAGGACTGACTTACGGTTTAGGCGTTCGGTACCTGGGAATGTCGTTGGGGAATTCAGTGATTCTGGGATTTTGCTCAGCATTTGGAGCATTGGTACCGTCCATCTATTATTCAATTGTCCCAACGATCGGTAAGGTGTCGATCATTGATATGATTAGTCATCAGGGTGGACAGCTTGTATTGCTAGGTGTCGCACTCTGCCTTACAGGGATTGCAATTTCGGGGAAAGCGGGTTTGATGAAAGAGCGGGAACTGACCCCTGAACAAAGTAAATCGAGCGTGGCGGAGTTCAGTTTGGTTAAGGGTTTAATCATCGCCACTGTCTCAGGTATCCTCAGTTCATTTTTCAATTTTGGTATTGAAGCAGGAAAGCCAATGGCAGCAGAGGCTGTTAAAGCCGGATTCAATCCTCTCTTCCAGAACAATGTAACTTTTGTGGTTATTCTATGGGGAGGACTTACGACCAATCTGATATGGACTACCATTCTGAATATCAAAAACAGATCGTACAGCAACTTTGTTGACAAATCCAAACCACTGTTTAACAACTACTTTTTTGCAGCATTGGCAGGGACGACCTGGTTCATGCAATTCTTTTTCTATGGCATGGGTGAAAGTAAGTTGGGCAATGGCGCCAGTTCCTGGATCCTTCATATGTCGACAATTATTCTTACGGCTAACATGTGGGGATTGTACAACAAAGAGTGGAAAGGGGTTTCCTCCAAGACCTTTCAAACATTTGTAGTTGGAATATCCATCATTTTACTTTCAGTTTTTGTTGTTGGAATCGGCAATTCAATTTGATCAATAACTTCACAAAATGGACAAAGATAGATTAGAACAGGCTTACCATATTGCCAAAGGCCAATACGCCCAACTGGGTGTCGATACGGATGTTGCCATCCGAAAGATGGAAGAGATCAAAATCAGCCTTCACTGTTGGCAAACAGATGATGTGGGTGGTTTTGAAACTCCCGATGCCACTTTATCAGGTGGTGGAATCCAGGCAACTGGCAATTATCCTGGTAAAGCAACAAATATTGCAGAAGTCCGTCAGGATCTCGAAAAAGTACTGTCAATTCTTCCCGGTCAACAACGAATTAACCTGCATGCCATCTATGGCGATTTTAAAGGGGAACTTGTAGACCGTGATCAGATCGAGGTAAAGCACTTTCAGGGCTGGATCGACTGGTGCAAATCATTGAAAATTGGAATGGATTTCAACGCCTCCTGCTTTTCTCATCCCAAAGCTGCAGATGGATTTACCTTGTCAAGTAAAAATGAAGAAAACCGTGCTTTTTGGGTCGAACACCTGAAACGCTGCAGGGCCATATCGGCTGAGATTGGCAAACAACTGGGATCTCCTTGCGTTCACAACACCTGGATTCCTGATGGATCGAAAGATACGCCAATCGATCGCAATGGTCACCGTTTGTTGTTGAAAAAATCGCTGGATGAAGCCATGGCTGTACAATATTCGAAGGAGCAGATGAAAGATGCAGTGGAAAGTAAACTTTTTGGCATCGGTGCCGAATCTATGACAGTAGGTTCACATGATTTTTATCTCGGATATGCCATAGCCAACCAGATTTTAATCTGTCTCGACAATGGTCATTTCCACCCCACAGAGCAGGTTGGGGATAAAATTTCGTCCTGTTTGCAGTTTCTCGACGAGGTACTCTTGCACGTTACGCGTCCAATTCGTTGGGATTCAGACCATGTTGTTATTTTGAATGAAGATTTACAGCTAATTGCTTCAGAGATCGTTCGCAACAATTTTCAGAAAAGGGTAAATGTTGGTCTTGATTTCTTTGATGCATCAATCAATCGAATTGGCGCTTATGTCGTAGGAACAAGAGCAACACAAAAAGCCTTCCTGATTGCTTTACTCGAACCAACTGCAAAATTGGTCGAAATGGAAGGAAAGGGTCAGAATTTTGAAAGATTGGCTATTCTGGAGGAATTGAAAACTATGCCTTTCGGAGCAGTTTGGGACTATTACTGCTTAAAGGAAGAGGTTCCTGTTGGAACAGATTACATCAAAGTAATACAAGATTACGAAAAAGAGGTATTGTCAAGAAGGACCTTAATAAATTTATAGGAGATGAGAAATTATGGACAGACTGAATATTTCCTTAATGCATCCCCGGGATCAAATCACAAAAATAATTAGTAGAATTTACCAAAATGGGATGACTACTACATCCGGAGGAAATGTATCCATTATTGACGACAATGGCGATATTTGGATTACTCCTTCCGGAATAGACAAAGGTAGCCTTCGGCCTGAAGATATTAACTGTGTGAAATCGGACGGAACAATTATTGGGCCTCATAAACCATCTTCGGAGTTTCCATTCCACATTGCTATCTATAAAATCCGGCCGGATTTAAAAGCAATTATTCATGCTCACCCGCCAGCCCTTGTTTCATTTAGTATTGCCAGGGTAATACCTGATACAAATGTAATTCCTCAGGCAAAATATGTTTGTGGTCCTATTGGTTATGCGGAGTATGCATTGCCGGGTAGCGAGGAGCTTGGCAAGAAAATTGCAGATGTCTTTGCCAAGGATTATAGTGCTGTAATAATGGAAAACCATGGAACCGTAGTTGGTGGAACAGATATGAAAGATGCCTATCAACGTTTTGAAACACTTGAATTCTGCGCCCGCACGATTATTAATGCCAAAACGATCGGTAAAGTAAACACACTGACCGACGACCAAATTGATGAGTTCGAAGCACAAATACCAGTTCTGCTTCCTCAGATGAGTGATGTTGAGCATCCTTCAGATGAACGCGAAAAAAGGAAGGAGATTACAAAAATTGTACGAAGGGCATGTGATCAGGGATTGATGATCAGTTCGTATGGCACTGTTTCTGTCAGGTGGAGAAATGATGATTTTCTGATTACCCCCACGAATGTGCTTCGTTGGAATATAACGCTGGATGACATTGTTCAGATAAAAGGAGGGAAACGAGAGCCCGGTAAAATCCCTAGTCGCTCAGTTTGGTTGCATCAGGAAATTTACAAGCGTAATCCACATATCAACTCCATTATTCTTACACAATCACCTTACCTTATGGCTTTTGGTGTGACAGGCGAAAAGTTTGATGTACGGACCATTCCGGAAAGTTGGATATTCCTTCAGGATGTACACAATGTCCCATTTGGCAGCCAGTTCAAAGGCAGTGATATCATTCTTGGCATGATTTCAAAGAACACACCTGCTGTAATCGTTGAGAATGACTCTGTAATTGTAACGGGCGATAGGTTATTGCAGACTTTCGACAGACTGGAAGTTGCAGAATTTAGTGCAAAATCACTGACGATGGGAGCTATGGTGGGAGAATTGGAGCCAATTGGTGAAACTGAAATTGAGGAATTAAGAAAGAAATTTCTTAATTGAAAAGTTCTAAGCCTATTGATCCTGATAAGTTTGATTAGAATTCTTAATTGCGTGTCAGCAAATTATTAATTAAATTTGAGTGATCAATCCAGTCTAATTGCCGTTGATTAGCATTAAGAAAATGATATGACGCAGAAAACTACTTCCACAGAAACAGGCACCTCGATCTTACTCCAAACCAATTCAGCCGCTGTACGCATCTGGCACTGGCTTACTTTTTTGGTGGTAACTGCTCTTATCGTAACTGTATTAATGGCCTCTACTGTTCTGGAGCCAAAAGAAAACATCCCAGTGGTTCAAAACATCCTGAAAGACAAAGGAGTTGTCGTCAGCAATGACCAAACCTTTGCTGTGACGCACATGTACGATGATAAAATGTGGGGACTTCACGAAATATTGGGATATGCATTGGCTTTCTTGTTTCTTTCCAGAATTGCAGTTGGGTTAACACAACCGAAAGAGGAGCGAATCAGTTTTCGCCTGAAAAAAGCGCGCATGGAGCTCAAACAAACCGTTTCTGACAGAAAAGAGTGGAAACATTACCTGATCGTGAAAGCAAGCTATTCGCTCTTTTATTTACTGCTGTTCGCTATGGTAACCACAGGACTGACCATCGCTTTTGGTAAGGATTTGGGATTGACCGGACCCACCAGACATACTATCAAAGAGGTACATGGCTTTATCCAATATTTGATTTATGCCTTTTTATTCTTCCATTTGGCTGGCGTTATCCGCGCCGAACTGAGAATTGCCAAAGGTATTGTCTCAGGGATGATCAATGGAGGAGCATAAAACAATCACTCAGAAAATATATACCTATTCGTAAAGATATTTCTTATCCAAATAGTTGATTATCTTTTTATCCAGTGTCCAAAGTAATGAGTTAGTTTTGATTGTTGCGTAAATCAGGCAAGCATCAATCAAGCCAATACCTTTTGAAATAAGCTTGTTTTCATACGAATATTCACCTGCCTTTTCAAATAAATCCTTAATCTCAATTTTTGGCACATATCTAATATGCTCTCTGATAAAATTTATCTCATTTTGATTTAGAGCTCCCTGCAAAATTTCACCAACAATCGGATCAATTATTTTGATGCTTAAAACATCCAAATAGTTCTGTACTTCCTGATAATATGGATCATTACGTTTAAAATATTCGAACCAGACAGAAGAGTCAACAATTATATCCATTATTGTCTGTTTATATCTCTGATTTCTTGCGCTGTATGCTTAAATTGCAAGGGATTTTTATTTATTGTTTCGCCCATTGCTTTCAACTTCTGAAGTGAAACATAATTATTCAGGGCAATGATCATCGCATCAGTGATATTTTTAGCATTTGACAGAAGTTGGGCCTCTCTGACAAGTTCATCAGGAATTATTGCTGTAACTTTCATACGTTTTATAAATTTCTTAGGTGCTTTTTACAATCACAAATATACGATAACTCATCGTATATTCAAAGGTATTACCTGCTATTGATTCGATTAATTATAATGGTGCTATTGATTCACGAAAAAATATCTGATCCTACAGGCAGCACCTTTGCTTTGTGGGTTCTTTTCATCCAAAACCCTTAACTTAAGCAGGTGTTTGCCGGGTTGTAACCCATAGGCCAAAGTATAAAACCAAGGCAGGTGCAGTTGGGCGCTCCACGCTGTAAACAGATCCTGTTTTTGCCAGGCTCCTTTGTCTATCCGGTATTCGACGATGCCTGCATCCGGCCCGGCAGCGACGGCTATCCCAACAGCATTCCCTTCGAAACTATAATTCAGTATCCCGCCTGGTGCTTCTGCAACCAGCATCGGAACATTCACAAAATCAGGACGTGTTCCGGTCTTGTCGGATGGAATCCAATTAGTTTCAACCCGCCATCCTTTGGCAGGTTGAACCCCAACGGCAGGCGTCAGCTTCCCTTTGTCGTAGCATCCATCAGACAACTTACCAGGAAGCGGGTAGGCTGTCAGTTTATCGTCTTCCGCAACAAATCCGCTCCAGCAAAAATCCAGAAACGATTTCATCGATTGATAATAAATATGCTGTCCAAAAGGGGAAGGATGCAGGTTCTTGAAATCCTTTTCCCAGCTGAACTCACCGTTGTCAATCCGTTCTGTTACCTCTTTGGCCAGGTTGATGGAAGGGATTCCATAGTGGGTAGCCACCTTCTCATGGTTCACAATCTCCTCGGGAAAGATCCA
>JALOCD010000174.1 GCA_023228025.1 Prolixibacteraceae bacterium
ACTCAGGGGGCAAACCGTTATTGGCCAGAGCCTCATTCCTTAGCCTGGCAAAATCCCAGGAATCCACACCCTGAAAATTCCTCCTTGTAAAATCCTGCAACCCATACTCCGCGGTTACATTAATTTGAGGGGTTTCAGTAGTTCCCCTTTTGGTAGTGATAAGGATAACTCCATTGGCGCCGCGAACACCAAAAACGGCAGTTGAAGAAGCATCTTTAAGTATCGAAACAGAGGCGACTTCGTTGGGATCAATGGTAGTAATATTGTCACGGGGAACCCCGTCAATCAAAATCAAGGGATTCTGTCCATTGGTGGTACTGACACCACGTAGATAGATATTAATCCCTTCTGCACCAGGCTGACCGCTGTTCTGCATAGTAATCAAACCCGGCAAACGACCCGCCATTGCACCAACAAAATTAGCAGAAGGGCTCTGTTTAAGCTCCTTAGCAACTAAAGATGATACTGCACCTGTTACAGTGACCTTTTTCTGGGTACCATAAGCAACTATCACGACTTCATCTACTCCTACAGTCTCTTCTGCCAGTACCACATTCAAATTCGTTTTTCCAAGGATAGGAAATTCCTGTGTTTTCATCCCTATAAAAGAAAAGACTATCGTTTTGGCATCTGCGGGTATCAATAATCTGAAGTTTCCATCTGAATCAGTAATGATCCCTATGGTAGTTCCTTTAACTACAACGCTTACTCCAGGCAATGGGAGTCCTTTGGAATCTTTTACCGTTCCGGAAAGCTCTCTTTTCTGCTCTGCTTCTGATTGCGCGGGCAAACCATTATTTATCCGGGAACCATCCCCCTCCGTTCTTTTAATAATGATCGCTTTATTTACAATTTCATAAGTTAAGTCTGTCCCTTTTAAGCAATAATCGAGGATAGTCTCAGCGGTAGCATCCTTCATCTCAATGTCAAGTTTATTAACACCCTTAACATCTTCGTTAGAATAGAGAAAGTTAAATTCTGATTGTTTTTTCATGGTCCAAATCACCTGTTCCAAATCAACATTCTCGAGATGAATATTCATTTTTACAGACTGTGAGTAGGAGAGATTGGTTCCGGCGCTTACTTGCAACACGGAAGCCATAACAATGATCCATACTGCTTTAACCATAATAAGAAACCTTAAAAGCACCCTCGAAAATTGATTGTGCTTTTCAAATTTTTTTTTCATAAATTTGAAGTCTAGATTATACAATAAAATGTCCTGCAAATGCAGGGTGATTAGGCAGGAGATGTTACGAGCATTTCCTGCTTTCTTTTAATTTCTTTCGCTAAAAAGAATTGTATCTTTATCAATTTCAATATTAATTTTACCAGTCGATCTGATAATCTCAAGTATTTGATTGATATCTCCGTAACGGTTTAAATTACCGCTAAACCGTAATTCTTTGACTGATGCATCCATATACAAAACTTTGGCAGAGTACCACCTGGTTAAAGTGGTCATGATATCCTCAAGCCGGGAATCGTAAAAAGTCAGATTCCCGTTTCTCCATGCAGTGTAAAGGTTTACATCCACTTTCTTAATATCGGTTAGTCCACTTTTGATATTAAAGGTAGCTTGTTCGTCAGGAGCCAGTAACTGGCTTTCGTTAGTTTTAAGTGAATTGATCCTTACACGGCCCTCAACCAGGGTTGTTATTACACTTTCCGTATTCTCATAGGCATTTAGATTAAATGATGTCCCTAATACTTCGATACTTATAGTTTGGGTTTTTATGATAAAAGGTTTGCTTGTGTCTTTTTTCACTTCAAGATAAGCTTCTCCTGATAACTCAACTTCACGTGACTTCCCTGAAAACTTTACAGGATATTTAAATGAGCTCATAGCATTTAAATATACATGTGTACCATCTGCCAGGACAAGATTGTATTCTCCGCCCCGGGGAACACTCAATGTGTTATATACCGGATCGCTTGTCTGATCATTTAATACGTTTGTATAGTTTAGTTTGCCACCCTTCTTTTCAACCAATGTTCCGTCTTTTTCTCTGAACGAAAGAGTATTTATTGTATCAAGCTGCAAAACCTTTCCATTGTCAAGTGTCAATAATGCCTTCATCGATCCGGGCTTAATTGTCTGAACATGGGCTATATCTTTATTTTTATGTGCAGAACTGGTTGCATAATATATTCCTCCGGCAATCACCAATGGCATAACTATTGCTGCAGCATAGCTTAAAACTCGTCTCAGTAAAACAACCTTTCTCCTCTTCTCGATTAATTCCAAAACTGTTTCCCAACCAACAGGGATGTTTATTTTTTGATATTCACCATTTCGGGAATTAAAATAGGCCGAATTTTTCAACCGGGAATATAATTGATGATTCTCCGGACTCTCATCCAACCATGCCATTAGTTTATTACTTTCATCAACACTTAGCCCATTGATGACTTCTTTGGTTATTAGTCCTGCAATTTCATGGTAACGCGGAAAATCAGACATTAATTTTCTCAATTGTGTTTGGTTTGTAAGTAGAGCACATAACTCTCAAAAAAGGGTGACAATAAATGCAATATTTTTTTTTATGATATTGCATTTATTTCTTAACGCTCTTAAATAGAGTTTGTCCGTAATGTCAACAGTTCATGCAAAGTTTACGCTAAGAGCGCAAAGAAGTATCCTGCATTTCAGTGCTTTGCGATCTTTGCGATTCCATTCGCGGTCTTTGCGTGAAATTTTTCATTGTTTACAGACAGACACGAATTAGAAAGTTTTTCAATGATTAGATCGATTCCTCAAAAAGTGTTTACAGCAAATCTTTATTCCGCATTTGTTTTAATGAATAACAGAAATAATGCGAAAACATTATTCTTCAGTTTCTCACGCAATACTTTGAATGCCCTCAATTTAATTGTTTTCACGGTATTGAGGCTTATATCCAACTCAAATGCAATTTCCTGGTTTTTTAGCCCGTCCAAAGACAATTCAATCACCTTTCGACCTTGTGGGGGAAGATACTTTATGGCATCATATATTGCCTGATAAGTCTCTTCTTCAATCATATTATCCCTGAAAAAAATTCCAGAATCAAGTTGTTCATAATTAAAGCCTTTTTGCTTCTCCTGATCACGCAAATAATTTAAACTCCTGTTTTTTACATACTTGAAAAGGTATGATTTAGCAGAACGGATCGATGAGAAATCTTTCTTTTTATTCCAAAAGTACACGAAGGCCTCCTGAACAATATCAAGCGAAATATCCGGGTTCCGTGTATATTTATTTGCAAAAAGACATAAAGAAGGGTAAAAGTTTTCAAAAAACTGTTTAAACGAATTAACTTCCCCGCGTTTAATGTCAAGTATCAGTTGATCTGTATCCATAAGCCTTCGTTAGCTTTACATTTTGCTTCGCCAAAAGAAGCAAAAATATTGAAGGTATATGCTCATCATCACCATTTTTTCAAAATTTCATCGCAAAAGCCACTCCCCCTCCATTTTGAAAAATTGTGGGAACTACCACAGCCGTTGACATTTTACCCCACCGATAGCGGTGTGTCAGGTAAACTACTTTGACGGAAGCGATGCCAATCCCGGCGCCAATCAGCACGTCAGATGCCTAGTGGCGGTTGCTGGCTATGCGGAAGAATCCCGTTGCGGTAGCCGCACAGATAACCCCCAACACTTATCCAGGGCGAAGTATCCCGGTATTCCATATCAAGCAAAGTTGCGGAGACAAATGCCTGAGCAGTACGGCCTGAGGGCATCGTATTATCAGAGCTCCCGTCCGGGCGCCAATCATGAATAAAATGTTTCATCGAGCTAACGATGGCCAGCATCAATAATTCTGATTTCGCGGAAATGATTGCCTGATTCATCAGGTCGCTTCTGCTTTTCATTCCGGCCAGTTTAAAACTAAACATCGCGGCAACAAGTACAAATTGAAGATAATTATCTGCCGTTGTTTTAAAACCGTTTATCCTGTTTTGCACCCGCATTTGATCCCTATCTTTGCTAAAAAAGGTCTGTGAGGGAAGCGATTCGATGATCACACCCGCAGTAACCAGCGAAACCGGTATCAGAGCTGATTTAAAATGAAAATCTGATCTGCCGGCATAGTTATTGCTGAATTTTACGGAGTCGGGTGAATTGAGGTGAACAGAAGCATTGCTATTTAATGCCAGATTTTGAGCAGAAATACCTCCGCTGATAAGCAGTAGCAGAATAAGATAGCAGAATCTTGTCATTTTTTGACATTTTTAAAATTTGAGAGGAGATAAAAGTAACGAATATCACTGTTTCATTGGTCTGGAATTTTGATTTGGTCACAGGAATCTTTTGCTTGGCTTTCAGCTGGGCATGGATCTTGTCCTCATCGATCAGTTGTTTGAAAATATACATCTGAACAAAGGTCAAAACCAGAGAGAGGAAGTAATACAAACTCAATCCTGCTGCGTAGCTATTGAAAATAAAGAGGAACATCACCGGCATCAGATAGTAGCTTTCTCAAAAGCATCTAACACTTCCTGTTCAGTCTTAATTATCCGGCAGCCACCCAGTATAGCGCCACTTTCAACCAGTTCCTTATCCATTGAAACTTTCATCTTGTACACATCTGACCGTTTGTAATGATATGCCTCTTTTATTCGACAGTAAAACAACATATTGTTTTTTCGCAGTGCACTTAAAAGCCCTTGAGAGATATTCAGAAACTCACATACCTTTTTGCCGTTCATCCAATAGTCTGTTTCGGAGAAACGGTAATTTACATCTATTGCCTGATTCAATATTCGCCCCATCAGCGAACGAAACAAGCTTTCTTCCATCAATATATAACTCATAATCAACAACTTTGTAACTATTCAGTGACTACTTCGCATTGAGCGATCAGCCGGATTATTTCGAAAGGGTTCTGGTTATTCTTAATAGCGGTATCAATAACCGAGCGGATGGTTGCATAGATATTAGCTCCTTCATC
>JALOCD010000055.1 GCA_023228025.1 Prolixibacteraceae bacterium
AAGACCAGGGAAATCATCAGACCCGGAAGAAGTGAACCCAGAAAGATGAAACCAAAACGACCTTACTCGATGAACTACAAACGATTATAAATAAACGTTAACTAAACGACATTGAATTACAAATTACGGAAAGCACAGATTTTGTATGACTTACAATATTAATTCAAACAAAATACACTTTCCAATTTGTAATCTTTAATTTTTAATTTTTAATTTTCTCTTCGTCTTCTCCTTCATCACGCTCCAGCCAAACTTACCGATCTTCTTGCCCATTCCATAATAATTACCATGAGAGTAGGCCAGCAGACCGGCGCGCTCAAGGCTCATGGCGCCTGTTTCAGGAACGATGTAACGGTCGTCCGCAATGATGTTGACAACATCCGCGATGAACATATCGTGGGTGCCGAGCTCCTTGACCTCAACAACTTTGCATTCGATGCTGATGGGTGATTCTGCTACGATCGGACATTTTACCACCGTAGCCGGAAGCGGGGTCAAACCACTTTCCTTGAACTTGTCCAGATCGCGCCCCGATTTTACACCGCACCAGTCGGTGACTTCGGCCATCGATAGGGTGGTCAGGTTGATTACAAACTCCCCGGTCCGTTTGATGATGCCGGAGGAGTGCCTGCTTGGCCTTACTGAGATATAGCACATTGGCGGATCGGTACAAATGGTACCCATCCACGAGACGGTAATAAGGTTGTACTCTTCTGGGGTTGCGCCGCAGCTTATCAGCGCTGCAGGCAACGGATAGATCATATTGCCGGGCTTCCAGTTAATTTTTGCCATAAAGTCGTTCTTTTTACAATAATACACAGAGTTTCACAGAGAAGCACAGAGTTACACAGAGTTAGATCAAAAATATTTTGGATTTAAAAGTGAAAGGGAAGTTGAAACTCATTTATTTTATTTTTCTCTGTGGTCCTCTGTGCTTCTCTGTGAAACTCTGTGTAATATTTAATTATAGAGAATCCTCGATCTTCCGAATTTCGATCCACTCTTCTTCCGGCAGTTTTGCCCCGGGTACCCGGATAACCCTTGAGGCCAGTAAGGCGCCAAGCTTTCCGCTTTTCTCCAGATCATATCCCTTGGCAATACCGGAAAGGAATCCGGCCGCAAAGAAATCGCCTGCACCGGTTGTATCCACCACGAGATCACCGGCAGCAGGTATCTTGTAAAGATTGGTCCCCTGCTGAATATAGGCTCCCTCCTTCCCAACTTTCACAACAGCAATATCACAACGATGGGCCAGATTTTCCACAGCCTCCAACGGTTCCACTCCGGTAAAAGCTTTCGCCTCCTCTTCATTGGCAAAGACAATATCGACATAGTTATCAACCAGTTCGTTCAGAATCTCGTGGTTGGCCTCAACTACATTGTAACTGGCCAGATCGAGTGCGATGGTCATTCCTGCATTTTTAGCGGCTACAGCTGCTGCCATGATCAGGGTATGGTTGTAGACAAGGTATCCTTCTACAAAGAAAATATCGAATCCTTTCAATCTTTCCTGGGTAATGTCATCAGGATGCAGTTCGGAAGCTGCTCCCAGGTAAGTGGCAAATGTACGCTCACCGTCGGGTTCGACAAGACCGACTGCACGTCCGGTAGGTAGGTCTGAATGGATAAGCAAAGGTTTAATTCCCTGGCTAATTTGTTCCCCTTCGAACAGTTTCCCCAACTCATCCTTGCCGACGGTTCCAAGGAATCCGCACGGAACGCCAAGGTTGGCAACACCATTGATGGCATTGGCAACAGAACCACCTGTTACCAACACTCTTTTTTCGTCTTCAATCTCGGCCTGAACCCGTTCAGACATCTCACGATCGACCAATGTCATGCTTCCCTTTGGAAGGTTTAACGATTTAATAATCTTATCATTATCCAACATCGTAATGATGTCGACCAATGCATTCCCAATCCCCAATATCTTCAAATAGCCCATGGTGGTTATTTATTTACATGAATTTGTGCAAATATATTTCCATTTTATGAAAAAGGTGTTATTTTTGCAACGCTTTAGAAAATTTACTAGAGCAAATAAACTCCTTAGTAGCTCAGTTGGTTAGAGCGGCGGACTGTTAATCCGTAGGTCGTAGGTTCAAGTCCTACCTGAGGAGCCATACAGGACAAGCCATCATTTCTGATGGCTTTTTCTTTGCCTGTCAGTGGATTAGGTTAGTTGCATCATTTTCATTTTGATAATGGACTTTTACTGAAAAGATACAGCTCAATATCCGATTCTTCGTCTTACCATCCATTTTCTCATTTAATAAGGTTAAATCTTTCAAGGACGGTACGTGCCTATTTAAATATTCCCTATAAGGGGAGTGTTCTTCCAATTCTGAATGAGTTAAAAAGCCCCTTCCTTAATTCAGATCCAAAAGGTAACCGATAGAGAAATTAAAATAGGTGGTTGGTTTATAGGTTTCATTGGGATTAGCGACTGCACGCGGAAAGTTGATATTGAAACCAAACTTGAAATCAAAATTTTTGTAATAGCTGGTTATTGGAAACTGCAATTCGGTATTCATCCACCCAAACTTTTCTTTTTCAGGTTCAATCAAGGTAGATGGTACTGAAACCATATCCGGAATTGCCTCCCAATTGATGATGATGGCCTGATCATTCCCGGCATAAAACGAGGCTTCAGGTTCAAATTTAATCGGAATACTTTTGCCAATCCGGAGTAGTAAAAAGTCACCATAAACACTCCCCAAAACTTGGGAGTATTTTTTACTGCCCACCAAAAGAGCATAATCAAGCCTGAAACCTGCATTTTTTTTATCAACCGTAAAACCTATGCCAACGCTACTGTGGATACTGCCTTTAGTTATTGAATCTCCCCCGGGAAAGAAATAACGATTGTATGAAATCCGGTAACGGTAATCGGGCGATTTTGTAAATACTCCGTTATATCCGGCCATTATGAGAGCAGTACCGATTTTGGGAACCAAATCGCGGTAATAAACTGCTGCTGTTGCAACACTTATCCCACTCGGATGAAAATAGGCAAGTTGACCGGTCGCGTTAAATTTCTGAAACCCAATATCTCTTCCGGCAAAAAGTGTTTTAGTATCATAATTAACCCTCGAATAAAAAAATTGAAATTTCCTGGAACTAATCAATTGGTCCATAAAATCCTCATCCGAATCTAAAAACTCATTGATTAAAGAGTCGACCGATTGCTCCTGGGCATAAATGGAAGGCCTAAAAATAAACAGGAACAAGGTAACCAGGCAAATAATTTTTTTCACTAGAGACAATTTTTGAGATGAGTAAATAAGAATAGTAAAAAAAATAGCAACCAGAACACATCCGGTTGCTATCCTTCCTCCAAATAATTTTTTGTTAATTATTCTTATTTTTTCTTTTCGCTTTTGCTTGTTGCTTGTCAGTTAACGAAGTCCTCATTTTATCTCCGTGAGTTTGCTTATTGGCTTTATTGGCTTCATACAGGGCCTTTTGATCCGGAGTTAAAGTTGATTTAAAGGCTTCAAGCTTGGCTTCTTTTGTTAGATCTTTATTTGCCATGATGGCAATCTGTTCAGGAGTTAAGGTAGCTTTGAATGACTCAAGTGCAGTTTTACGATCGACCGTAGCTTGTGGGATGCTTGCATTTTTGAGTTTCACTTTGGTGGGAACAGTTGCCGGATCAGTAGTGACTTTCACTTTGGTGGGAACAGTTGCCGGATCAGTAGTGACTTTCACTTTGGTGGGAACAGTTGCCGGATTAACAGGGACTTTCACTTTGGTGGGAACAGTTGCCGGATTAACAGGGACTTTCACTTTGGTGGGAACAGCCGTCGGATCAGAAGGGACTTTTACTTTGGTGGGAACAGTTGTCGGATTAGCAGGGACTTTTACTTTAACCTGGCCTGAAGCAACTCCAGCTGAAATCACCAAGATAAATGCAGCAATTACAAAAAATTTAAGTGCGTTTTTCATGGTTATTCTTTTTTAAATTAGTTTAATAGGTATATATTAAAATTAACTAATTTTCTTGTAAAATAACTTATCCTAACAAGTCAATATTTCTCCTACCAAAAATAATATTTTATTTGAAATCAATTGATTTTTTTTCAGTGAAATTCTAAAATTTTATCATCCACCACAAAAAAATCATCCACTTCCGATTCATTTCGCAGGTGGTTAATGTTATTGCCAACGACTATGGGCATGGGAACAACGACCTATTGTCAAGACAAAAGTAAGCAGTTTTACAACTCTGAGAAAAGTGCAATCACCTATTTCATTGTCTGATTTTAAAAAAAACGGAGTTGTTTGCTGACAAAGGACAAGATATTAAACTTGATCCGAGTTTTGAACCTGAAAGTGAAAAACCAAAGAAAGAAAATGTTGAAAAATTCAAACTGTTGCAAAAGTATAACAGGATAAATTTAGTCATTCCAGTCGATGCTGAACACATGTATTTTGCTGCGATGGAAAATAAATCATGTAAATTAACAATTCTGGGTGAACATTATTAGAGTTTATTAAAACAGATAGGATTTAAATTAGTGATTGACATTTGAAGATTGGTAAAAACCGCTCCCAAGATCTGAATAACAATAATCTATAATCCGATAATACAAAAGACAGTGTTAGTCCGAACGATATTATCCTATTGCAACTTTTGAATGTCAGAGGTGCGGCAAAGGCTGAAATCGTACGATTTCAGCCTCTGCATTTTTCTTTTGGGGAGTTAGCCAGGTGTCGCGATAAATATTGACGCACACTCACATTTTCCTAATTATTGGTTGACTTTACAATCTTTACTTAACCTTTGCACCGTTATTCATCTCCTTGAAAAGAGCTTTAAAACAAGCTGATTCACTTTTGACACCAACTGGTTTTTTGCCGTAAAATTCATCCAGAAAAGAAGAATTTCCGCTCCAGACAGTTTGCATCATTCCCTGGTAACGGTCCTTCAGTACCGGAGTAGCATTCTTTCGAAATCGTTTCATATCTTGAGCCTGTACAATGGCATTTTCACCATTTTTCCACGGACAGGTCACTACCGAAAGTCCTTTCATGGCAAACAAAACCGGGGTCTGGTCCGGACGTTCGTAATGCCAGTCACAAATCATCACATCTTTTGCAATCAAGTCAATGGCACGGTGCGTACTATTCATGCTGGCTTCCCACATTCCCATACCAGTAGTCTTGCCGTCAATCAAACGGTCACCCCATATCCACAATTGACGGTTTTTCAAAGCCAAATGATTCCGGATAGCATTTACCTCTCCTGAAAAAAGTTCAGCTTTATCGCGGCCTGAGCAACGTGGACATTTGTCATCACCAATATAGAAAACCTCGTCCATACCGGCATGATAGGCATCCGATTCAAAGGCATCACAAATTTCATCCACCAGTTCGAACACCACTTTGTGAACTCCCGGATGCAAAGGACAATAACTTTTACAGTAAAGGCCTTCAGCATTCGGCCAAATATATTTTTCCGGCATTTTTACCTTAGGCGTTTCGTCAAACTCCGGATACGCATCAAGCAAATTCCCGAGCTTCCCGGCCCACGACTGATGGCCCAACAGGTTGATTTGAGGAATTAACCGAATGCTGTTCTTTTTACACACATCGACCATTTTTTTAACATCAGTTTTAGTCAGGCAATCTTTGTCGCGCAACTCCGGATGACTTTCGAACGGATAATTGTGATCGATTCGTACAACCAACACATTCACCTTGCGGGAAGACAGTTCTTCATCGATAAATTTCACAAAATTGTCGAGATGCCGGGAGTCGGGCGCCGCAATGCAGAAGCCACGAACAGGCAACAAATCCTGAGCTTTTCCAAAGTCACACAGACCAAGGATTAATGCAGAAACAACGATTATTTTTTTCATATTCCAAAATATTATTTCAGATCCTATAGTTTCAAACGAATGTTGATTTTTGCAAGCAATGCAGTAAAACCAACCATGGCCAACGCCCAAACGAGCGAACCGCAAACGCCCAGTCCCATTCCATCGACATTGCCTTTGGTGTGTACCAGCCATGCCGGAACCCCTGGAACAAACAGGTCGTTTACAAAAAGCATCAGAAACAAGGTCAATCCCCGCATGATATCGATCGAAAGAATCCGGTTGGATATTGATTTTGAATCGTTCATGGGTTATCAAATACATTTAGTTTATACGCTATTTTTTGAGCGATCAAAGCTAATTCCGTGGCAAGAAAACAATGATCCTGTGACATAGCTGTTTGGGTACGATTGACCACATCGCTTACAAGTTGTTCGCCATAAGGCATATATACCTGAGAGCAATCGAAATACTTTGTTTCTTTTTGATCGACAAAAAACAGATGATTACCCCCTTTGCGACCTGCTATATCAATATACTTTCGCATTTCGATATAACCCTCGGTGCCTAAAATAAAGGTTCGGCCATCTCCCCAAATGTCAAGTCCTTCAGGCGTGAACCAGTCGATACGAATGTAGCCCGTAGCGTGGGGACTGCGCACACTCATATCCCCAAAGTCGGCATATTGGGGATATCTAGGGTTGTTGAAATTTCCAATTTGCGAAAAACTGACCTCGGCGCGTTTGGAGTTGGTGTAAAAGAGAAACTGGTCGCACTGATGTGAGCCAATGTCACATAAAATTCCACCCGCCTTTTCAGGATAAAAAAACCAGTCTGGACGAGTCTTAGGCCTCATTCTGTGCGGCCCAATTCCAATAGTTTGAACCACTTTCCCAATAGCGCCGGATAAAATTAGTTCTCCAGCTTTCACAGAGGCCGGATTTCCTAAACGTTCGCTGTAAACGATTGAATAGATACGGTTCGTCTTTTTCTGAACTTTTTTCACCTCCTTAAATTGATCAAAAGTCACTATTCCAGGCTTGTCGGTCATAAAATCCTTTCCTGACAGCATGACGCGTATGCCAAGTGGCGCCCTGTCAACAGGGACAGAAGCGCAGGCTACCAATTGGATGGAATTGTCGTCAAGAATTTCAGCTTCGCTTTTTGCAACTTTAATATTTGGATAGCGTTTGGTAAAATCCGGCAACAATTCGGGCTCTTTGGAATAAACAGCAACCATTTGTCCTCCGCCTGCAATCAACGAATCAACCATACCGAAAATATGATTGTGATTGATTCCAATGACGGAAAATCGGATTGATTCTTTGGGGGCTGAACGCTTCTCCTGTTGTAATATTATCTCTTCGGGCCGGTACGTACTGTGAAGACTTTTCCCAAATAGCTCGGTTGGTAACATGGTTGCAGCTGCTAAACCTGAAGCGGAGACAAATGACTGCTTAAAAAAATTGCGTCTGTTCGATTTCATATGTTGTGAATTAGGTTGTTAAGGTTGTATGATTCATTGATTTTACAAATTCAAATCCGCTCATTGTAGTAATGCCCATAACGTTAACATCAATACCATAGGTTATGATATATTATCTAAAAATAGACATTTTAGCTTAATTTGGATTATCAAAGGGGCTTTTAAAGTTCTGCAAAGTATATCTGCGTCTGGAACATGCAGAGCTGATTTGTGTTAAACGATTAAAATATCGTTTAATCCCTTAAATTTGAACTAAAATGGGAAATGCACAACAAAGTTCAAGCAATGCGCTTGGTACCCCATCTGAGAGCCTTCAGACATTCAACCTGTTAGATCTTCAGCAATACACACTTGAAAAATCATTTTCATCCAATGCTAGTAAAGATTTTCATCTGTTTTACGTAGGCAGGGACGACGTACATGACGTACTAAAACATATCCTTTCGCGTTGCAGTGTTTCACTCTACCTAAATATGTTTGGCTTTGATGACGATGAGTTAAACTCCATTCTTATGGCCAAAGCCCTGGATCCAAATATTACCATGTTAATTACCCTGGATTCCAGCCAGGCTGGCGGAGTTCATGAGAAAACTTTACTTGATGCGGATAAAGCAAACAATCTGGCCGCTTTTAAGAGGGTGTCTAAAATGGCATCCTCTTTTTCGCGTTTATCGCCTTTCGTAGTTTTGATGACAGCTTGACGTAAAAAAAGTCGTCCCCTTTGCAGGAGACGACTTTAATCTAATTAAATCTGTATTGGTTACGCCTATAAGACTATTATTTGTTTTACGCCAACCCTAATTGTTCCATTTTCAGAAACAGTCAGCAAGTAGTTGCCAGGAGTCAATTTGGCTTTACTTAAATCAATTCTTGCTTTTCCATCCGAAAACTCGACTTTCGGAGTTGTGTAAACCACACGTCCGTTTATGTATGACAGTTCAACCTTGGCTTCAGTATTGCCAAAATTTTTAATCGTGATATCTATTTGACGATTATTAACCAATGGATTGGGATATACTGTCATTTCAACCAGAATCGGGGTCTTTGAACCATTGTCGTTCTTGTTTCCATTGTCCGATGCATTATCGCTTCCAATTTGACTGCTGTTTTCGTCATCCATTTTAATGTCGTGAGACATTTCATCCTTATTATCGAAATCATCGCCAAAACATTTTTCATGTTTGTACTTGTGAATGACAATTTGTCCATGGGATATTGGAGTTAATGCCCTTGCATAATCCGGGTCGCCTATCTGGTTATCGTAAAGCACATTTCCGGCATTGTCCCATACAATAAGTCTGAGGTAATCAGTTCCATTTTTGGTAGGGGTTTTGCCATCAACGACCGACGCAATGAAATGATAACCAGATTTCTCATTAACTTTGGCATTACCTTTCATGACAGCCATATCGCCATTAACCATCAGCCATTCGAAAGTAGTTGCTTTCATTTTAAATTTGGCTGCTGTGAATTGGAATTCAAATTCACCTTTTGGAACGATTTTCCCTTCTTCATATTTGACTTCAAATCCATAGTTTGATTTACCTGACAGGGACGTGTTGGCAGAGTAAGCTCCTTTTGGTGTGGTGAAGTTTCCGCCACCTGTCACAAATCCATTACATGGGTTATAAATCACAACATAACTATATGTTTTGGTGTCAGATTTACCACATGCATCTTCGATTGTCAGGGTAACATTGAAAAGACCTGTCTGACTATACACGTGATTGCCTGAAAGTTGTGTACCCGAAATAGTACCGGGAGTCGACAAACCATCACCCCAGTTCCATGTTGCAGCAACCAAATTGTTGTCGGCATGTGTGGCAGAGGCCAAAGTTGTAGATCCAAGTTTCAAAAGTGGAGAAACAGTCAAACCACTGATTACCGGAGCATTGTTGGTGATTTCAACCGTTTGGGTGCCACTTGTTGAATTTCCATTTACATCAACAGCTGTCCAGGTTACAGTGGTAATACCTACCGGGAAGAAGGCTGGTGCATTAATCGTTATGGTAGCAACAGTGCAATTATCTGTAGCAGTTGCCTGACCAATGTTCACAACCGCGCCACAAACGCCCGGATCGTTAAGTTTGACAATATTCGCGGGAACTGTCAGTATCGGAGCGACTGCGTCAATCACAGTTACATTGGCAGTAGCAGTACTGACATTGCCATTGTTGTCGGTAACGGTCAGGGTCACTACGTTCGGGTTGGTAGCGATATCGGAGCAGGTGAAGGCCGTTTTGCTGAGTGCCAAAGTTTTAATACCGCAGGCATCATTTGAGCCGTTGTTCACCAGGGCAGCTGTTGTGCTTCCGTTACCGGTTGCGTCAAGCTGTACAGTTACGTTTTGCGCAATAGCTACAGGAGCGACTGCATCAACCACGGTTACATTGGCAGTCGCAGTGCTGACATTGCCATTGTTGTCGGTAACGGTCAGGGTTACTACGTTCGGATTGGTGGCGATATCAGAGCAGGTAAAGGCCGTTTTGCTCAGTGCCAAAGATTTGATACCGCACGCATCATTTGAGCCGTTGTTCACCAGGGCAGCTGTCGTGCTTCCGTTACCGGTTGCATCAAGCTGTACAGTAACATTTTGAGCCAAAGCTACCGGAGCGACTGCATCGACCACCGTCACATTGGCCGTAGCTGTGCTGACATTGCCATTGTTATCGGTAACGGTCAGGGTCACCACATTCGGGTTGGTCGCAATATCTGAACAGGTGAAGGCCGTTTTGCTCAGTGCCAAAGTTTTGATACCGCACGCATCATTTGAGCCGTTGTTCACCATGGCAGCAGTGGTGCTTCCGTTACCGGTTGCGTCAAGCTGTACAGTTACATTTTGCGCAATAGCTACCGGAGCGACTGCGTCGACCACGGTTACATTGGCCGTAGCCGTGCTGACATTGCCATTGTTATCGGTAACCGTCAGGGTTACAACATTCGGGTTGGTGGCGATATCTGAACAGGTGAAGGCCGTTTTGCTCAGTGCCAAAGTTTTGATACCGCACGCATCATTTGACCCATTGTTTACCAGGGCTGCTGTGGTGCTTCCATTACCGGTTGCATCAAGCTGTACCGTTACATTTTGAGCCAAGGCTACCGGAGCGACTGCATCAACCACGGTTACATTGGCCGTAGCCGTGCTGACATTGCCGTTGTTGTCGGTAACCGTCAGGGTTACTACGTTCGGGTTGGTGGCAATATCGGAACAGGTGAAGGCCGTTTTGCTGAGCGTCATTGATTTGATACCGCAGGCATCACTTGAGCCGTTGTTGACCAGGGCAGCAGTGGTGCTTCCGTTACCGGATGCGTCAAGCTGAACCGTTACATTTTGGGCAATGGCTGTCGGGGCTATGGCATCAACGACAGTTACCTCCGCGGTAGCAGTGCTAACATTGTTGTTGTTATCCGTGACAGTCAATGTTACGACGTTCGGGTTTGTCGAAATATCGGCACAATTAAAGGCCGACTTGCTCAATACCATGGATTTGATACCACAGGCATCACTTGAGCCATTGTTCATCTGAGCTGCCGTTACACTTGCATTACCGCTTGCATCCAGTTGTACGGTAACATTCTTAGCCAGGGCTACAGGAGGAACATTATCTACCTGATTGATCGTATAGCTTCCTTGAGCAGTGCATCCTGTTGCTGAGGTAACGGTTACAGTGTAGGTTCCCGTGGGAAGATTATTAACATTCTGGGTAGTCGCACCATTTGACCATGCATAAGTAAATGGAGCCAGTCCGGAAGTTACAGATAAGGCAATCGCGCCATCGTTCCCTCCGACGCACATTACATTGGTAGTAACAGCTGACAATATCGGTTTTGGGTTCACTGTAATTGTAACAGTGGCCGTTGCTGTTAGAACTGGTGTACAACTCTCCAAACCACCATATTCAACCACATAACCTGTTATACTTCCCCCAACTGAGTTCGGATAATCATTCCAGAAACCATTGCTGATAAAATGTGCATAGTGTTCTCCTCCCCTGTTTGGGTCGGTAGGAGCAAACTGTCCAATATTTGCGCCACAATCGTTTGGCTCACCGCCACTCCAGTTTGCATAATTGCCATTTATTCCGGGTGCAGTGTTTGCAGAGCAATTGCCCGTCTTGGACTGATTGGAGAAATGCCTTCCCAGGCCCCCTGCTTCCAGTCCTTCCGGACCGGTTACCCATCTCCATGTTCCTTCACTGGCCAAATCGCTTGCGCCCATCCATCCCTGTCCTTTAAGCTTGCTGGTGACAAACGCCATTTCGGCCGCTGAGGTGACAGTAACAAGGTATCCCTGCATTCCATTAAATGATTTGGATGCAGCCTGGGCCTTTGCCTGCTGCCAGGTAATGCCGTTGGCCGGAACCCATTCATAATAGTGGTTATTGCCGGAGAATGGAATAACCCCATCGTTCGCTTTAATGGTATAGGTGAAAGTGACCGGACTTGAGGATGGTGTCGCTGAGGTATAGGTAAATGTATTATCCGCGTTCTTAACCAAGGTGCCTGCAGAAGGGTTGGTATTGTCACTAATGGTCAATGCTGCTCCCTGAGGATGCGTATCATTGCCAAGAACACTAAACGTCAAACTGCTTCCGGCACAAACAGTTACCGCATCATTGTTTGCAACAGGGGTAATGTTTGGCCTGGTTACTGTAAATGTACAAGTAGCGGAATTATTTGAAGCATCCGTTGCGGTCAATGTGACGCTGACCGTTGCCCCGGAGGCAATTGTAGTGCCAGCCGCCGGACTTTGTGTAATTGTCAAACCGCCTGAACCACAATTGTCAGTAACAGTTGCACTTGTCGTGTAATTTGGAACTACATCCGCGCAACTTGCAATGGTCTGATTGGCAACACAATTAATTACCGGACTTACTTTATCCTGGACTGTAACTATTGCGGTACCAGTACTGACATTGTTGTTATTATCAGTGACCGTTAAGGTAACAGTATTATTACCAATATTGCTGCAATCGAATGCTGTTTTACTGAGTACCATAGATTTGATACCGCAAGCATCACTTGAACCGTTATTCACAAGGGCCGCCGTTGTCGACGCGTTACCAGATCCGTCGAGTTGAATAGTTACATTTTGAGTCAAAACAACCGGTGGGGTTTTATCAATTCCTGGTTGGCAAGAACAATTTGCATTGTAACTTTTGCTTGTACCAATACCTTGACCGGCTCCTGCAATAACCGGAATCCCATGGCTGTCCACTGCTCCAATCAGTCGACCGTTCAAAGTCTGGCTTAATGAAAAATTCATGCTGCCCTCTATTGCATCCGGGCAACCATCATTGTCGCTGTCGGTATCAAGATAATCCGGAATTCCGTCACCGTCCGTATCTCCACATGTTTGGAAATCAGCTCCGAAAGCAAAGTTACACCAGTTTTCTGCTGTCAGGTAATTAAAGCTTACACTCGTGAAAGTTCCCATAAGCCTGACAATGGCATAACCTTCAGATCCTGTTATTTGCGTAGTGGAATTCACAACCACATTTTGTGACCAAACCACCTGAATCGGAACGCTGAAAGAGATAGGGACAGATAAACCACCTTGCCCAATCGAAGCGAATACGAGGACAGGATTTGTCATTGGACTTGCAAAAGTCAATGTATTATTTGTTACATTAATATTCTGAATGGTAGGATTTGAGTTTGGCACATTGTAGGACGCCGGGAAAATTGAATGGCCGAACATGTACGTGGTGGTGGTTACCGCAGAGGAAGAAGTATACGTATAACCTATTCCATTAATGGTTCCTGTAGCGGTATTTCCGCTGACGGTTGGTGGATTTGACCAATAGAAATTAGACTGATTACACTCTGCTGAATTCGGAATACCATCATTGTCTGTATCGTCGTCGCAACTATCCGGAATCCCATCGCTATCTGTATCGATCCCGTTAACAGTGACATTAAATGTACAAGTAACCGTTCCGCAACTATTTGTTGCAGTAACAGTTACCGCAGTAGTTCCCATAGGGAATAAACTGCCTGATTGCGGAGAGTAGGTGACGGTAGGAGCAGGAGATCCGGTTACAGTTGCTGCAGGGTAAGTAACATTTGCACCACATTGTCCAGGAGTATTATTCACAGTAATGTTTGAAGGACAGGTAATCGTCGGCGCTGAATTTACGGTTACTGTAGCGGAGGCGCAACCGTTGCTATAAAGGCTATTGTTGAAATTCCTGGCATAATAAGTTGTAGTAGCGCCCGGACTTACAGTAATTGAATTCCCGGTTCCGACTGAAGTTCCTCCACAGCTCCCTGTATACCAGTAAACGGTACCCACAGCTCCATTGGCAGTGAGTTGCGTGGAGGTTCCATTGCAAATTGGATTAGCAGAGACTGTAATTGAAGTTGGGTCTGCAGGAATGGGATTAACCGTGGTAAATGTTATTTGGCCACCATAAACCGTTCCTGCGCTATTGGTTGCATACGACCTTAAAAAATAAGTAGTTCCTGGTGAAAGACCTGTCAGGTTAGAAGTAAACGATCCCAAACCGGATCCATCACTGGTATGTGGATCAGTAACGGTTGGTAATCCTGTAGTGTTCCAGGCAACACCTCTTGCCGTTACGGCCGCACCTCCGTCGCTGGTTACATTACCGCCGGAAACTGCACTGGTTGAACCAACTGAAGATATGGCTGTGGTTACAATTATTGGCTGACCGGGTTGGAAATTGCCTCCAGGTGCATTGTCAATGATCAATATAGGACTCAGAATCTGATCGCCGGTATTAAATGAGGCAAACCCAAGCTTATAAATGCCAGCTGCACCTGAGGTAAAGGTAACTTTATGCCACCCGGCGCTTCCATAACTTCCTGTGACGATTGCCCCGGCATCCCCGTAAGGGTTGGCAGTAACTGCCAATAGTTTGATTTGCTGATAGGAGGGCCCAACCAGCGTTGCGATTGCCCCATCGTTAAAGGGTGCATAATCCCTTGCAATAAAATTCCAGTAAATTGAAATGGTTTGATTTGCAGCTAGAAAAGTAAATTGTTGGTTTAATGTAGCAAAATTTGTGGCTGTATTAAAAAGCGATGAATTGGAAGCGACCAATGCACCAGCCGGAAGACCAAGCGTTGATTCTACTGTTGAAATATATAGATTCGAATTTGGATCAATCGTTGCCATGTAAGAATCGGCAGGATTAACTGTCCAACTATTGTAACTTACACCAGTAGAGATAGATGTACCGGATGATGCGGACCATCCGGTAAAATTGCCTGTCTCAAACCCATAATTGGCTAATTGTGCATTAGCTGGTTGTAAAAATGCAAAAAAGCCAATAATCAAAAGTATGTAGTATCGCATTTTGAATTCTATGGTTAGATTTTTCATTTTATATCTCCTCCTATCTTAGTACTTATTACACTCCAATCCAGATTTATCTTATTCAGTTCAACATTTACCATCACCATTTTAAATTGACTGGTGGCATAATCAAACGAATAGAAATAACTAAATGTGGCTTTGGCTACATTACCGGTAATATCAAAACCCCGGAAAATGAAGTAGGATGCGATCTTACTCTGTAAAATCTCATCACGGGATGCGAAAAGTACAGGTTTGCCTGCCTTCGATACATTCATCCCCACAGGGAAAGAAACAGCATATTGCATCACATACACCTGACCCGGGTTCCCGGTATTGTCAAGTGGAAAATAGGGCTGCAATTCCGTCAGGTCAAAGCATTTTTGTAAAACCTTGGACTGGTCATCTAGTGACTGTGCCATGCCAATTTCCTGAAGGAATACAAGAAAAAAGGCAACTGTAATAAACTTAAGTAGAATTTTCATGGCGGTTAATTTTTATTTGATCTGGTTAAGAATAAAATTATTTATAGTCCAAACCCAAATAAAAGTTTCAACTAACACCCATTTTTTTTAAGTTAATTACAATATTTTATCTGTTGACTATGATTGTATGCTTAAGTTCTGCGATTTTCCAGGAGTCGTTTCGATGTATCAATCGATACAGAGCATACTCTTATTTATCATATCATATGCCTGATTATGCGCTGATTATAAGATGCAAGCTGATAGACTTCCGACAAAAAATTCTTTCGTTTGTATCCCATTTTTTTTTAGCCAATAGATCTTTATTTCTACTGATTTATTTTGCATTCATTACATTTTTCTGCATATGTACCAGAAAAAAATGAGGAAACAGAACAAAAGGTCAATTTCACTTTTGTTCTGTTTCCTCATAAAAAATTTTGAAGGTATTGGTCAAAATACCAAATAGCTGTTCGCTTATCCCTCCGAATACCATTTAATTTGTTGCGATGCGCGCATGACTATAGCCAGAATGACAAACAATCCGATGCTTCCGGCAAGCAGCGCGTAATCCTGCAACTGCAAAATGGTAAACAGGAATAAATAGAGGCCTGTCTGCAAAAGTGCTACCCAGCCAACCGTGCGTACATTCTGCAACATTGTAAAAGCAAACCATGAAATTAGCAATGTTACGGCCACGGCAGAAATCAGGTAAGCCCAATTGAACCCGATTTGCTCGCTGATGGAGGTCAGAAGCGCGTAAAAAATCAGCAAGGCAAAAGCCACCAACGAATATTGGAATGGGTGGATCCTGGTTTTGCTTCTAATTTCAAGGAAAATAAAGATAATAAAGTTCAAGGCAATAAATAGGATGGCATATTTCACTGAACGCATTGATTTTTGGTAATGATCTACCGGAAGGAGCAGTTCAACACCAAATTTTGCGTCGTGTGTATTGTATTTCCGATCGACCCATTGCTGTGGAAAATTACGGTTAAGGTGGGTCACCCGCCAATCAGCCGTAAACCCTTTTACGGTAACCTGACGGTTCGCGGGAAGAAACAGACCACTAAAACCCGGTTGTGCCCAGTCTGACTTCATACTAACTTCTGACGTTTTGCCCAGCGCTTCCACAGAAAGGTCCTCCGATCCGTTTAAGACCAGTTCTATTTCAAAATTCATGGGCCGTTTCAGATCAATTGAATTGACCTTTACTGTAATTCCCGACTGGAACAAATCATTATCTGCAACGCCGGGATCTACTTTGCATTTCTGACCATTGAGAACCAATTCAGGCAGGTTTTTGATGCCGCGCATGTCTGAAACCCCAATGGTGAAATAGGCCGCACTCCAGTTGAAATTCGCATTTGGAAGATCCAGTTGCGAAACATCAGGCTGGGTAAACGATCCTTTCAATTTTAACATTCCTTCGTAAACGACAACTTCGTAAATTCCCCTCTTCCTCGTTTCCGGATAAAGAACGCCTTCAGTTTTTATGGTGTTAGGCAGAAAATGTGCCACACCATGTCGTTCACTGGTTCCCTGATTCTTCTCCCCCGGCTCAGTCACAGTAAACGGCACATTCAAAACTGGACCGGCAACCACCTGCTTCCCTCCCCATTGCGCGTAAAGTTCATTTTTCACCTTTTGGCTCAGATCAATCCGCTCACGAATAACATCCTGAATCAAAAACGAAGGGATTAGCAGCAAAATGGCCAATCCTGAAACGATAATCATCTTAACACTGTAACTGCTCAAGAACTGTTGAATACTTTTTGCTTCCATGTAATTAAAGATTAAAAGTACTTTGAAGTACAAAGTTTGAAATTAAAAAAATTATTGATTGTTGATGAGTTCTTCAAGTGCCGCCAAATGTTGGCGAAACAAAGCTTTCCCATGTTCAGTGGCTTTGTAGGTTGTACTGGGCTTCCGGCCAATAAATTGTTTGGAAACCACAACTACTTTTTGTTGTTCCAATGCTTTCAGGTGGCTCGCAAGGTTTCCGTCTGTCAGACCGAGTAGCTCCTTCAGTGCGTTGAAATCAAGCGAATCATTCACCATCAGCGCCGACATGATCCCAAGTCTGATTCGACTTTCAAATACTTTCTGAAGATTTGAAATTGGATTCTTCACATGAAATTATTTACTGTTTAACGAATTATCCTCTATCACTTTCATTTGTTTATATTTTGTTTTCAATGGCCAAATGGAATCGAAGATCAGCGAGGCTAATACCCATCCTCTAGTTGGCGGATTCGGTTGGTCCCGACATGGCGGGATGGGTATTTCATGATAACTGGGAAAAATTTAACGTTCGTGCCTGTAAAACATCACTATCCCGTAAACGATATGCATCAAACCAAAACCAATTGTCCAAAAAAGAAGACCGTGATGAACGAAAATACCCGCCAAAATGCCTAAAACAATTTGTGTCAGTCCCAGGTAATGAATCTCTCCAAAAGTAAATTTCCCCGCATTGACCAGCGACAAACCGTAAAAAATCAGCATAACCGAGGCAACCAGCATTAAATTGCCCTGCAACACCAAGATCAGTATAAAAATTCCTCCGGATACCAATGGAATCAATAAATGGACGAGTAATCGCCGGGTTGAATGAGTCCAGGCCAGTTGTCCGGACTTCCTGGCATTTCTTTGCGAAAAGAAAATTGCACCCAAAACTGCAAATACAAGGACCAGCATTGCATCTAATGCAAGATAATACCTGCTTCCAGTCATTGTCCAATCACCCGAACCATCCATATATTCGCCAAACGTAACATGACCTGAATCCAGAATAGGAAACCACGCAATTGCTGCTCCAATCAAAGCGCATACACCAGCAAAAATGCCGGATAAACCACTTAGCGACAAAAACTTGGACGACCGTTCCATAATTGCACGAATGGCCTGAAGATCTTCATTGGGACTAGTAGAATTATTTTCCATTTGAAAGTACTTTGAGATGCAAAGTTAATATTCAAAATCAAAAATACAATAGGTTTACACAAAAAATCCGATAAATCTTCATGATAAAAGATTACCGGATTTTATGGTGATGCTTTTGCTAATTTGGTTGTTTTAACGCTTTCAATCAAAATCTCAAATACCAGAATACAAAAAAGCGGTCTCAAATTGAAACCGCTTTTTTGCATTCTGGTAATCATTAATTATTTCCATATAGTACTTTTCCGGAATAAACCTTACTGCCCAGCATTACGCGGTACATGTACATTACCCGGATGTCTGACTTAGATTTAAATTCAGCATTGTTTAATACATTACTTTCAACAGGACTTTTGAATATTGTTTCTACCAGGCGACCGTTCACGTCGTAAATATCAATCTGAGCGTTAACAGCCTCCGGTGAAATGAATTCGAAACGTACCCTGTCGTTAAACGGGTTGGGATAAACTTTAAGATAAGGTTCCGAAACTTCAGGAGCAATGATGGGCTCAATTTTAGCCGATTTATTGGTTGTTAAACTAAATCCTGAATGGACTATAAGATTTCCTCCAGACAAAAGTAATTCACTGGTTTGAGCTCCTGACCAGTTACTGGAATACATCAAGGTGCTTCCGTCATAAAGACTGATTGCAATCTGATCGGATGAACCGGGTTCGCCCTTATCTGTTAGATTTACCTGTAATGTAAGATTGCCACCAAGTGATTGTTCTGCCAATGGATTAGTAATATCCTTCAAATTGGCTTTTGACACAAATACTGCTGTTTGTGCTGACGGATTGGCGATATTTACACCAAGCGAGGTCATGGCGTTGGCTTTAATCTGGTAGGTATGAACAATGCCTCCAACTGTTCTTCGGAATATTATGTTCATATTTCCATGTATATTCTTACCTGACTTGTTGTAACCAACATTGAATCCGAAATTGGTTTTTAAGCCTTCATTTGCAGCATAAGTTCCAGCAGTTGATGTTGGAAGAATATAACCACCTCCTGTAATAAAATCGCCTACTGGTTTATAAACTGTTACAACAGTATTGTCAGCAGCATTATTCCTGGAATAATATTCATTTACTATTATTCCAATGGTAAATTCTTCATCAGTTGCATTTCCAATATTGACTTCCCAATTGTATGAGACAATACCCGTTTTAAGGTCTGTAGAATTCACCAATGTTGGAGTTAACCAACCTGTCAAATCTGCACTATCTTTGGTAAACTTAACTCTTGCATTTCGGATATCCCCAGCAAATGTGTCATATGCCGGATCGCCCGTCAAAGCAGTTATGTCCTGTACTGTTGCCCTCAGTGTCACCGTTGCCGCACCCGAAGTAGAGCTTGCGGTAGCTACAATACTGGTACCGGTAAAGTTAACACGTGCATCTTCGGGAGTAATATCGAAAACATCAGTATCGCTGCTTCCCAGATAACTGCCATCTTCGACAAAGGTTGTAACAACCTGATAAGCTGGTATGGGCGATTGTGTCAGGATTAACGTGGTTTTTGCCAATCCATTTGCATCGGTTACCGCTGTTACCGAATGTATGCCAATTGTAAAGAGGATGGTTTTACCATGAACTCCCAAACCTGAAACATTATCAATCAGTGTTGCTGACAAATCAGTCTGGTCGGAATATTGTTCATTAACATCTCCGTTATAGGTCAGAGTAGTCGGTCGTTTCAAAACGGTTACTACCGTAGTACACTCAGATTTGTTACCATTAACATCAATAGCTATCCAATTAAACGTATGCGCTCCAACATTCAAATGCATACCAGCAAGGGTTGGGAAGTTAGAACTTTCTATGCTATTGTACATGTATGTTAAGAACTTAACTCCACAAGCATCGGTGGCTGTTGCATCGAACTCAGTATCAACAACTGTGTAGTATGTTTGATATGGATCGATGTACTTTGACGTTGATGGTTTGCACGAGATAACAGGTACAACTTTATCCTGAACAGTCACCACCGCATCAGCCGTAGAAATATTTCCGTTCACGTCTGTGACTGTTAAGATCACCGGGTTTGCACCTACATTGCTGCAATCAAAAGCTGATTTTGAAACTTCCAATGAAGCAATACCACAGGCATCGGATGATCCGTTGTTAATGTCAGCGGCTACTATTGAGACATGTCCAGTTGCGTCCAATTGGATAGTAATGTTTTTGGAAACTGCTACCGGAGCAACATTATCCTGAACAGTTACCACGGCTAATGCTGTAGAAACATTGCCATTAACATCTGTTGCAGTTAATGTAACCGTGTTTGCCCCAACATTGCTGCAATTGAAATCCATTTTGTCGAGCAACAAGGAAGCAATTCCACAATTATCGAAAGAAGCATTGTCGATCATTGGTACCGTGATAGAAGCTTTTCCTGCTGCATCAAGTTCAATCGTTACATTTCTTGTGATAACTGTTGGCTTAATTATATCAATCACTGTGACTGTTGCAGTTGCAGAATTTACATTCCCATTAACATCTGTTGCAGTTAACGTAACGGTGTTTGCTCCAACGTTGGCGCAAGTGAAGTTCATATTGTCCAAGGTCAATGTCGCAATTCCACAATTATCGAAAGAAGCATTGTCGATCATTGGTACCGTGATAGAAGCTTTTCCTGCTGCATCAAGTTCAATCGTTACATTTCTTGTGATAACTGTTGGCTTAATTATATCAACCACTGTGACTGTTGCAGTTGCGGAATTTACATTCCCATTTACATCGGTTGCAGTTAATGTAACTGTGTTCGCTCCTATGTTGGCACAAGTGAAGTTCATTTTGTCCAATGTCAAGGTAGCAATATCACAATTATCGAAAGAAGCATTGTCGATCATTGGTACCGTGATGGAAGCTTTTCCTGCTGCATCAAGTTCAATCGTTACATTTCTTGTGATAACTGTTGGCTTAATTATATCAACCACTGTGACTGTTGCAGTTGCAGAATTTACATTTCCGTTAACATCAGTTGCAGTTAATGTAACCGTGTTTGCCCCAACATTGGCACATGTGAAGCTAGTAATATCGGTATCGAAGGTCTGTATACCACAGGCATCGCTTGATCCGTCGTTAACTGCATCTTCAGCAATGGTTGCACTACCGGTTGCATCCAGCTGAACAGTGATGTTCTTGGTTACAACAACAGGTTTCACCTCGTCTTTCACGGTCACCACGGCTGTCTTGCTGTCAAAGTTGCCATTCTTGTCCGTTACTTTGAGAGTTACCGTGTTCTGACCAACATTCGTGCATGCGAAACTGGTAATATCGGTATCATAAGTCAGTCCGCCACAGGCATCGCTTGATCCATTATTAACAGCATCTTCTGCAATGGTTGCACTGCCGGTTGCATCCAGTTGAACAGTGATGTTCTTGGTTACAACAATAGGTTTCACCTCGTCTTTCACGGTGACTACTGCGGTCTTGGTGTCAAAGTTGCCATTCTTGTCCGTTACTTTGAGAGTTACCGTGTTCTGACCAACATTCGTGCATGCGAAACTGGTAATATCGGTATCATAAGTCAGTCCGCCACAGGCATCGCTTGATCCATTATTAACAGCATCTTCTGCAATGGTTGCACTACCGCTTGCATCCAGTTGAACAGTAATGTTCTTGGTTACAACAACAGGAACAACTTTGTCCTGAACCGTTACTATTGCAGGAGCTGTTGAAACGTTGCCGTTTACATCGGTAACTGACAGGGTCACGTTGTTCGCACCAACATTGCTGCAATCGAAAGTGGTTTTTGATAAGGCAAGTGAAGCAATGCCACATGCATCGCTCGAGCCACTGTTGACCTGAACTGCAGTTATGGAAGCTGCTCCAGCTGCATTCAGCTGAATCGTTAAATTCTGGGCTACTGCCACCGGTGCAACTTTGTCCTGAACCGTTATAACTGCAGATGCCGTAGAACTGTTTCCATTAACATCGGTAACTGTAAGGATCACATTGTTCGCACCAACATTGCTGCAATCGAAAGTGGTTTTTGATAAGGCAAGTGAAGCAATGCCACATGCATCGCTCGAGCCGTTGTTTACCAGCTCTGCTGTTGTGCTACCATGTCCGGTTGCATCCAGCTGAACCGTTACATTCTTCGCAATGGCTACCGGAGGAATAGCGTCAACCACGGTTACATTGGCTGTAGCTGTGCTGACATTGCCGTTATTATCGGTAACCGTCAGCGTCACTACTTTGGGATTGGTTGCGATATCGGCGCACGTGAAAGCTGTTTTGCTTAATGCCATAGCTTTGATACCGCAAGCATCACTTGATCCGTTGTTAACCAAGGCTGCTGTCGTATTTCCGTTTCCGGTTGCATCAAGCTGTACCGTAACGTTCTTAGCTATCGCTACTGGAAAGATTGCATCAACTACAGTTACCTCTGCAGATGCAGTAGTGACATTGTTGTTGTTATCCGTGACAGTCAATATTACAACATTCGGGTTTGTCGAAATATCTGCACAATTAAAGGCTGACTTGCTCAATACCATGGTTTTGATACCACATGCATCACTTGATCCGTTGTTCACGAGTGCTGCAGTTGTACTTCCATTGCCAGTAGCATCAAGCTGGACGGTTACATTCTTTGCCAGGGCAACCGGAGGAACATTATCCACCTGATTTATTGTATAGCTTCCTTGAGAACTGCATCCGCTAGCTGTGGTAACAGTCACTGTGTAGGTTCCGGTTGGAAGATTATTAACATCCTGGGTTGTCGCTCCATTGGACCAACTATAAGTATATGGGGTCTGTCCAGAGGTTACAGATAAGTTTAGAGCGCCATTGTTACCTCCAAGGCACATTACATTGGTTACTACTGCAGATAATACAGGTTTTGGATTAACTGTAATAGTGACCGTGGCTGTCGCGGTTAAAACAGGCGTACAAGCCTCCAGCCCACCATACTCAACAATATAACCAAATATATTGCCTGCTCCTACCGAATTAGGATAATCATTCCATATTCCTCCACCATAAAAATGAGCATAATGTTCTCCTCCACGGTTTTGATCTGTTGGGGAATATTGACCAATGTTAGCGCCACAATCATTGGGTTCGCCACCAGCCCAGTTCGCATAATTGCCATTGATTCCCGTAGCTGTGTTTGCAGAACAATTACCGGTCTTGGACTGATTGGAGAAATGTCTGCCTAGTCCTCCATTTTCTAACCCTTCAGGACCGGTTACCCATCTCCAGGTTCCTTCATAAGCCAGATCGCTTGCACCCATCCATCCCTGGCCCTGTAACTTTGCAGCTACGAATGCCATTTCCGATGCTGAAGTAACAGTTACAAGATATCCCTGCATTCCGTTAAAAAACCTGGCAGAAGCATGAGCTTTTGCCTCCTGCCAACTGATGTTTGCTGCTGGAACCCATTCATAATAGTGGTTATTTCCGGAAAATGGAATAACCCCATCGTTTGCTTTAATGGTATAGGTGAACGTGACCGGACTTGAGGATGGTGTAACTGAAGTATAAGTGAATGTATTATCCGGGTTCTTTACCAAAGTACCTAAAGACGGATTAGTATTGTCACTAACAGTCAATGTTGCTCCCTGCGGATGCGAATCATTGCCAAGAACATTGAACGTAACGCTGCTTCCGGCACAAACTGTAACCGCATCATTATTTGCAACAGGAGAAATATTTGGTCTGGTCACAGTAAAGGTACATGTGGTGGAATTATTGGAAGCATCCCTTGCAGTTAATGTAACACTAATTGTTGCCCCGGAGGCAATACTGGCGCCTGCAGCGGGACTTTGTGTAATTGATATGCCTCCTGAACCGCAATTGTCACTAACCGTCGCACTCGTCGTGTAATCTGGAAGTACATTCGTGCAACTTGCGATAGTTTGATTGCCAACACAATTGATAACCGGGATTGTCTGATCCTGAATTGTAACGCTTGCATTGGCTGAAGCTACATTACCGTTTATATCGGTTACTGTTAAAGCGACTGTATTTGCACCAATATTTGAACAATCGAAAGAAGTTTTACTCAATGTTAGAGAAGCAATGCCACAATTATCGGTCGAGCCGTTATTAATTTGTGTTGCAGTAATTGTTACTACTCCTAAAGCATTCAATTGAGCAGAAACATTCTGGGTTAGAACTGTTGGCGGTTGATTATCAGCAATAGTAACATTAAACGAACATTCAGCTGTATTGCCAGATGGATCGGTTGCTGTAACGGTAACTTTTGTCTTTCCTATCGGGAAGAAACTACCCGGCTGGTGACTGTAAGCAATGTTCACTCCGCAATCGTCGGTTGCTATGGCTATGAATGTGACATTTGCACCGCACTTCCCGGGATCATTATTTTCCGTAATGTCTGCAGGGCATGTAATGGTTGGATTAACATTATCTATGACTGTTACATTTTGAACACTTGTAGATGAATTACCGGCAATATCTGTTACAGTCCACGTTACAGCGGTCATTCCAATCGGGAAACAGGAAGGTGCATTGTTGGTAACAGATGCTACTCCACAATTATCCGAAGTAACCGGGGTCCCAATATTTATGCCAGCATTACCAACAACAATATTAGCTATAGCATTGTTTGGATCATTGTTGAAGCCTACTGGAACACAAGAGTATTGTAACGACCCACTCTGGGTCAGATAATATATCCCTGGAGTAGTCGGAGCAGTAAAGCTCCCGTTAAATGTGCTTGAATATCCATTATTTATCGGATGATGGCAATTGATAGTTTGACTGGTTCCACCAATACCAATATATGCCTGGGTTACACATCCCGGACAATAACCATTGTAATCAACATATGCTGACATAAGGTAATGCAAACTGACAGTTGCGCCCGGAGAAACAACCGCAGAATTTCCACCTCCATTAACTGAAACCCCTGAATAGGTGTTCACCCTGGCTCCAACGGACAAGGTAACAGATGTAGGAATGGGCTGAGGTGAATCATAGCAATGACTGCAAGTTCCAGAATTTGCAGATAAGGTTACTGCTACCGGACCAGTTATTGATGGATGCTCATTATCTGAAACTGTAACATTAAATGTACACGAAGCATTTCCGCAGGTGTTTGTAGCAGTAGCAGTTACTGTGGTAGTTCCAAGAGGGAAGAAACTGCCCGAAGCATAAGAATATGATATTGTCGGAGATGGTGATCCCGTAAAAGTAGCAGAAGGGAAAGTAACATTTGCCCCACATTGTCCTGTAGTATTGTTTACAGTGATGTTGGATGGACAGGAAATGGTCGGAGCTGAATTTACTGTAATGGTTGTTGAAGCACAGCCGTTACTAAAAAGTCCACTATTATAATTCCTGACATAATAAGTTGTAGTAACAACTGGACTTACAGTAATAGGATTTCCGGTTCCAACTAAAGTACCCCCACAGCTTCCTGTATACCAATATACTGTACCAACAGCTCCATTTGCGGTAAGTTGTGTTGAGGTTCCATTACAAATGGGATTGGCAGAAACTGATATAGAAGAGGGGTCTGGAGGGATAGGATTGACTGTTATAAATGATTTTTGCCCACCGTAAACTGTTCCTACAGAATTTGTAGCATAAGCTCTTACATAATATGTTGTTCCGGGTAATAGTCCAGTTAAATTAGATGTAAAAGTACCGGTACCTGAACCATCGTTCGTTTTTGAGTTGCTGGTTGTTGGAGAACCTGTAGTATTCCAACATACACCTCTTACTGTTACAGTTGCCCCTCCATCACTTGTTACATTTCCCCCGGAAGTAGCGCTCGTACTTCCGATTGTTGATACATCACTCGTTACAACAATGGGCTCACCGGGTGCAAAAGTTCCCCCTGGTGCATCATCAATAAACAAGCTAGGATCCACAGCATAATCAGAACAATTGAATACCGCGAAACCAAGGGTGTAAATCCCTGATGATCCGGCTGTAAAGGAAACAGATTTCCAATCTGTACTTCCATAGCTTCCTGTAACAATGGCGGTTGCATCTCCATATGCATTGGCCGTTACGGCCAAAAGCTTAATTTGCTTTCCCGAAGGACCTACAAAGGTTGCTATAGCTCCATCGTTATATGGGTAATAATCACGTGAAACATAGTTCCATTGCATTTGAATTGTTTGATTCGCTGACAAATAAATCTGTTTTGTGATTATTGCCCAATCTGTTGAAGTATTAATAATCGGATTAAAAGCTGACATTTCAGCAGAAGAGAATCCTAAAATACTAGTTGCTGTAGTTTTAGTGAATCCTTCAGGCGTCAGAGAAGCCATATAGCTATCAGCAGGATTTACGGTCCAATTTAGAATGGTTACACCTGTAGAAATGCTAGTTCCAGTAAAGCTATTCCAACCAGTAAAATTGCCTGTCTCAAAACCAAAATTTGTTATTTGTGAATGGGCTGATTGCAAAAAAGCAAAAAAGCCAATTATCACAAGCATGCAAAAATGCAATTTGAATTTATTAGTTAGCCGTTTCATATTGTATCTCCTTCTAACTTAATATTTGTCACACTCCAATCTTGATTGATCTTGTTCAATTCAATGTTTACCATCACCATTTTAAACTGGTTCGTGGCATAGTCAAATGAATAGAAAAAATTAAAGGAGGCCTTGGCCTCACTGGCGGTCAAATCAAAACTTCGGAAAATGAAGTATGATTTAATCTTGTTCTGAATGATCTCTTCACGAGAGACAAACAGAACAGGTTTGCCTGCTTTTAACACATTCAAACCAGTTGGGAAAGTAACAGCGTATTGCATCACATATACCTGATTAGGGTTCCCAACATTGTCAAGTGGGAAATACTGCTGCAATTCAGTGAGGTCAAAGCATTTTTGTAAAACCTTTGACTGGTCATCAAGAGACTGGGCCACACCATTTTTTTGAATGCATAACAAAAGCATGGTAACTGTAATAAGCCTTACGAATGTTCTCATTTGATTTTTATTAAGTTGACAATATTTGAGAATGGAATTATCGTGGACTGAATCAATATTTTTGATTCAACATGTACCAAAATCAGGAAACTACAAGAAAAGTTTAATGGGTAAAAATGGCTGATTACAACAGTTAATTTGATTTTTTAACACTTCGGATCGATGCATTCGACAGACATTTTGTTCAGCACATATCGCGGACACGATACACATGGTTTAGAGCTGTTTAGATTAAGAAAGTTGGATGAAATCCAATAAGGGAATTCTTTCTTCTAACAAATTTATTTAATAAAAAAATACATAATCAACATTTCTACTGATATTTTTTATGTTATTCAGCATGTTTTATGTTTAACCCTTCAAATAGGCTGGTTTAACTGATGGTAGTGATTTATGAACATATTTTCATTTAAGTACATGATCGCACTTCCTTCTGCATTAGGGATTGGATGTTCCCAGATTTATAAAGAGGTTCAAAATGATATAACTGCAAATGAATTTGTATCAATAAAATAGGAGGTCGTTTTCGGCCTCCTATTTTATCGATACAAATTTCAAATTTATACAGGTATTGAACTAATCACAATTTCAATGTCAATGTATCTATTGCTCCATTAGAAGCTTCTTCACAACTTCGTCATAATAGGGTTTTTCTTTCAAACTTGAATGAGAACCGGGGAAATAGAGAATACCCACTTCAATAAGATTGGGAAAATCGAAGTCGCGCATCACTACTGCACAGCGCATGTCATTGGAAAGCCGTGTATTGTCAATCATCGGAAACTGAAAATAATCTATGGTGAATTCCTGGGTCACCATGTTGACAAACTTGTTGTTGAGAGAGGTTTCAATATCCAATCTCACATTCACCCTTTTTTCATCAACATTGTATCCTGATGCTTTTAGAAATACAACCCTTTTATAGACATTGTTTGTATTTCCAACTTTGACTGTATCATAAAATACCTTTGAATCCTTCCAATCAATTGAAAATTCTTGAGAAAGTCCGGGTTTATATTTGACCGAATCGCCAGGGAAAGTAATAAACATGGTTTCCATGGAGGCGGCTCCTTCAAGGCTGGAAATTTGCTTTGAAATGACATCTCCTGCCATTTTGTACAATCGATTCCGGTATGCTTCTTTGAGCTGTATGTTTTTTTCGGCACCAATCTGCCTGTCCAGGTAAACAAAAAGCGGCATCAGATTGAGCGACTCATGGAAATTATAGGCCAGCAGTTCGAGCTGCAGGATATTTTCATCCAATGAGTGGGAATCTTTTAATATGGTGCCCAGAATTGAATTGAACATATCTTTTCGCAGGGCGCTTTCGGATTGTTCCCGGCTACTCATCAATTCGGTGTATAGCCTGATTTTCGAATCATTGTTCTGTCTGCTATTCAGGTATGAAGAACCAAAATAGCTGACCAATGCAATTGTCAGGGCAGTAAGCAGCCCACCAATTGGATGCAGGATAATTTCTATCTTATCCCACGTGTCCCGCTTTTCCTTTTTGGGAACTACAGGCTCTTCAGTATCCATTTGTCACCGGCTTTATTCATCAACAAATTGTAACGCGTTGACTTGTTGGATGAAAAAACTTCAAACCCCGCGTCCTTGTAACCAACAACTCCAAGATTAAATTTTCCCACCTCCTTTATTGTAACCGTAAAGAAGCCGTTTGCATCAGTTTTTGCGGTGCCCAATACCTTATCATTTTGCAGAATTTGTACAACCTGATTGGTCAATGGTTTTCCGTCATCACCTTTTATTGTTCCATATATTTCACCTGCCTGAGATAGAAGTGGGATGAACAATAAGAATAAAAAAAGTATTCCAGTTGCTTTCATGTCTCTATATTTTTTTCAAATTAGCCCTTAAGTATTGGGAAAGAATTAGTACCTCTTTTTTCCGAAATCTGACCCCTCTAAATCTCCCCGAGGGGGGAGACTTTTGATTTGTGTTCAGATCAACAACAGTGCCTTACTCCCCTCCTTTGGAGGGGTTGGGGGAGGTCATATGACAAAAGTCTGAAGTATGACATTATTTTCTTCTTATCACTTAATTTCTAATCAGACTATAAATATAAGCTAAAAAAAGGAGGAATCCCTGAGTTATGGTTTATTTAACTATCGGTTAATCAATTTCGCGCTACCGCCAGAATATCTGTCGCCCTGCACCGCAATTTTTGATGACGCGGTGTTAATTTCGTGAAGTTCGTCCGGCGTGAGTTCCACT
>JALOCD010000056.1 GCA_023228025.1 Prolixibacteraceae bacterium
TGATGGCATCCTGAGCTTTACGCAGCTTGGCAGCAGAGACCATTTTCATGGCCCTGGTAACCTGTTGTGTCGATTTCACGGATGAAATCCGGATCCGCATCTCTTTTAAATTTGCCATCTACCAAGTATTTTGCTTCAAAATGCCCATATTAATACACGAAATTCTGAACCGTCTTTTTAGCTGCCAGCTCGAGTGTCTGGGTAATTTCGTCATTGAGGACCCCCAGGCTCAATTGATGCAAAACTGCTGAGTATTGAGTAGCAAGAAGTTGCAAATAATCCTTTTCGAAATCCCTGATTCTCTCTTTTGGAACATCCATCAAGAGTCCCTGGGTACCACAATAGAGTATGGCAATTTGTTCTTCGACAGTCATTGGTGAGGCGCTACCCTGTTTAAGGATCTCCACATTTCTGGCACCCTTTTCAAGTACAGATTTAGTAGCGGCATCCAGGTCCGATCCAAATTTGGAAAAGGCCTCCAGTTCCCTGAATTCTGCCTGTGACAGTTTCAGAGTACCGGCAACTTTTTTCATGGCTTTGATCTGAGCATCCCCTCCAACACGGGATACAGAGATACCCACATTGATGGCAGGTCTGATACCGGCATTGAAAAGGTGCGATTCAAGGAAAATCTGACCATCCGTGATCGAGATAACGTTGGTAGGAATATAGGCCGAAACGTCGCCATCCTGGGTTTCGATAATGGGTAGGGCGGTCAATGAACCACCACCTTTTATGAGGTGCCTGATTGATTCAGGAACATCATTCATCTGCTGGGCTACTGCAAGGGTTTTGTTGATCTTTGCAGAACGCTCCAGTAACCTGGAATGCAGATAGAAAATATCACCCGGATATGCTTCACGACCCGGTGGTCTGCGAAGCAACAGGGAGACCTCACGGTAGGAGACTGCCTGTTTGGAAAGATCATCATAAACAATTAATGCCGCATTACCGCAATCCCTGAAAAATTCGCCGATGGCAGCGCCTGCAAAAGGTGCATAAAATTGCAAAGCCGCAGGATCTGAGGCAGTTGACATCACAATTACCGTATAATCCATGGCTCCGTGCTCCTGCAAAGTTTTTGCAATGTTTGCCACAGTCGATCCTTTTTGACCGATGGCCACATAGATGCAGTAGACAGGTTCACCCTTTTTGAAAAACTCTTTCTGATTAATAATGGTATCGATCGCAATGGTTGTCTTGCCTGTCTGGCGGTCGCCAATGATCAGCTCGCGCTGACCTCTTCCGATGGGGATCATCGAATCAATCGCTTTAATACCCGTTTGAAGTGGCTCGGAGACCGGCTGGCGATAGATAACGCTGGGTGCCTTCCGTTCCAGTGGCATTTCATACAATTGCCCTGTGATCGGCCCCCTGCCATCAACCGGTTCGCCAAGCGTATTAATTACACGACCCAAAAGCCCCTCTCCTACCTGGATGGAGGCAATCTTGTTGGATCTTTTTACGCTGTCTCCCTCTTTAATTTTTTCGGTAGGCCCTAAAAGTACGCAACCTACGTTATCTTCCTCAAGGTTCAAAACGATACCCATGACGCCGCTATCGAACTCAACCATTTCATTTGATTGAACATTGGATAGTCCGTAAACCCTGGCAATCCCATCGCCTACCTGCAAAACTGTACCAACTTCTTCAAGCTCAGCGACCGTTTTGAAGCCATCCAATTGTTGCTTTAAAATTTCAGATACTTCAGCAGGTTTTAATCCAGCCATAATCTTCTATTTAATTTTTAATATTACTTACCAATTCCCTTCTCATCTTTTTCAGCTGGGTGGAGACAGAAGCGTCCAACTGCTGATCTTCTACTTTCAGGATAAACCCACCAAGCAAATTCCCGTCTACGGTAGTCAATACCTCTGCCTTACTTCCGAAGTGAACCTGGATCAATTTGTTAAAATCCTGTAATTGAGCTTGATCCAATTCTATTGCCGTGGTCAGTTTGGCAGATTTTATACCCGTTAGTTTGCTATACAATGACTGGAAATTCAGGCACATCTCCATCAAAAACAACTCTCTGTTGTTCTTCAAAAGCAAATGAAGAAAATCCATGGTGAGTTGCTGACATTGATTCTTGAATATCTTATCCAGGAATGCACCCTTTTCCTTCGATTTGACAACAGGACTTGACAATAACTCTTTTAATCTGGGTTGTGTCTGCAGGAGTTGAAGCAAGAAATCGACATCCTTTTTTATAACATCCAACAAATTTCTTTCAACAGCAGACGAAAAGAGCGCCTTCGCGTAACGTACTGATATTTTACTCTCGTTCAATTTTTTTCGATTTGATAAAAAGACAATCTGATTTTATCAGCGGTTAATTCAATTTGATGTTTTCCAAATAGTTGGCCACCAATTCCTTCTGCTTTTTATTGTCTGAAAGATGTTCTTTTAGAATTTTCTCGGCGATCTCGATTGAAAAGGAAGATATGACCGATTTCATTTCGTTAACCGCTTCACTTCTCTCCCTGGCAATGGCAGATTTTGCCTCTTCCATTACTTTATTCGCCTCGATAACGGCCACATTTTTCGCCTCTCGTACAATAGAATCTTTCAATTCCCTGGCCTCTTTTACAATTCTTTCTCTTTCCATCATGGCTTCCTTCAGCAGCTTTTCGTTACCTGCCTGTAATTTCACCATTTCATTTTTTGCAAGTTCCGCTGACTTAAGCGCTTTCTCAATTGAATCTTCCCTGGCAGAGAGCGCGGTTAGAATGGGTTTCCAGGCAAATTTGCCCAATAACCACATCAATAGGGAGAATGAGAGCACCATCCAGAACAACAGACCAAAATCAGGCATTACCAGACCCATGGGACAGAAGATTTAAAAATTAATAATAAAGGCAGATTTGAACCTAAACAAACAGTATCAGCAAGCAAATCACCATTGCGAAGAAAGCTGCCCCTTCAATCAAGGCTGCAGAAACGATCATGTTGGAACGAATATCGCCGGCTGCTTCGGGTTGACGGGCAATCGCTTCCACAGCGCCTCCCCCAATCCGTCCAATACCAATACCTGCACCAATGGCTGCCAGTCCGGCTCCAATTCCTGCTCCCAATTTCGCCAATGCAACATTGGCCACAACTTCTAAGATCACACCTAATGTAAACATATTTACCTACTTTTAAAGTTATTAAATTTCTGTGTATAAATATTTTAACTAAAAAACAATATTATTTTAATGACCATCAGCCGCATGTTCCCCATGCTGTTCCAGCGCCATACTAATGTACAAAGCTGATAGAAGGGTAAAAACATAAGCCTGAATAAATGCGACCAACAGCTCCAGCAAACCCATAAAAATGGTGAACAGGATGGTAATTATTGAAACGCCATAACCGGCAAACAGACTTCTCTCGCCGAAGATGAAAATCAGGCTGTAAAAACCCAATGCAATGATGTGACCGGCTGTAATGTTTGCGAATAGCCGCAACATCAGCACGAAAGGTTTCGTAAAGACACCCATGATTTCAACGATTGGCATCAAAGGTATGGGCACCTTTAACCACCAGGGAATACCCGGAGCATTGACGATGTGCATATAATAATCCTTGGAGCCACTGAACAATATGATGACAAAAGTGAAAAGCGCCAAAACCATCGTGACGGCAATATTACCGGTAAGGTTAGCTCCACCGGGAAGAACAGGAATCAATCCCATCAGGTTGTTAATCAGTATAAAGAAAAATACTGTAAGCAAATAAGGAAGATATTTTCTGTACTTCTCTTCGCCAATGGAGGCTTTGACCACATCGTCACGCACAAAAATTACAATTGGCTCAAGCCAGCTTTGTAACCCTTTCGGAGCCCTGTCGAATCCTTCTTTGTAACGTTTGGCAATAGAAGAGAAGATCAGCAGCAAAAAGAGGATGCTGAAAAAAAGCGACATTACATTTTTCGTAATTGAGAAGTCATAAGGCCTCTTCTCTGTTCCGTCTGAGGCCAATTCAACTACTTTCCCCTTGTATTTGGATTCTTCCCCTGCAATTCGAAAGCCTGAATAACTTTCAGTTCCGTGATGGAATTTATTGGAGATAAAAAAATGGAATCCACTCTGAGGGCTATACAATATGACCGGCAAAGGAATACTGACATGTGTCTCTCCAAATTTCGCAATATGCCACTCGTATGAGTCGGCAATGTGCTCCATGATCAGCTTACTCGCATTGAATTTTTCGATGGCAGGTTCAGCACCCGCAGTTTTGTGTTCCTGAGCTTTTGCCCCCAAAATTGAGGACGTACCTAGAGCATAGAGGATTATAAGTATTCTAAAAGCCTTGAGCATTTCTGATTTTTTGTGCGACAAATTTAATTTTTTAATTTGAAGAATTTGGATTTTTTTTGAGAAAATTCGAAATTTCAATGACCTCAAAAATTGTGAAAGCCAAATAGAGCGCTAAAAACGTAACGACAAAATTGATCGCCCTGCTTCGGTCGATTATCAAACAAACCAAAATAAAACCAAGGTAAACCATGAGTCTCACGGACATGAGGGAGAGATAGGCCGTACTGAACTTTCTGGAATTTCCTTCGCTTGCTTTCATTAACTTCAAATGGCTGAAGATGGTTATCAGTGCCACAACTCCAAACTGAATTGGGAAGAACTTCAAATAATACTCTTTCAAAAGGGTATCATATAGTAACAAGGAGGCGCCAATTAAAACCAAACAAAACAACAGTGCCTTTTTAAGGAAAAAACGTTCTTCTTTGCTAATCATATAATCAGTTTATTGAGTTATAGAAAATGTATAATGCCTCATTTTTTAAAATTTGACCCCTCTAAATCTCCCCAAAGTGGAGACTTCAGATTTGTGTTCAAATCAACGACAGAGCACTGTTCCCCTCCGTTAGAGGGGTTGGGGGAGGTCAAAATTTTCGAGAAAATTGTAAGACATTATATTGTTACTAATACTTATTTGGTGAAAATGGTTTTAAAAAAAAGATAGAGTGACAACGATGCAGCGGCTATGATTAATATGATGGTAAAAATATGTGTTCCAAATTGAAAGTAACCATCCAGCCACTTTCCTCCAAAGGCCCCAATCACCACAAGCACAATCATTTGGAAAACCAATCCAAAATATTTTGCATAGGATCTCATGTAATCAAATTTATTGTCGTCAGCCATCCTATTTATATTAGCTTCTTAAGTTCTGCTGCGTGGAAGGCCAGTTCGCAAATTTGTTCATTGGTGAGGGATTTGCAGTTAAAGCGCCCATCGTAGTAAATTTCATCTGAAAATTTGGCCCGGTAGTTATCCCTGAATTTAGACCTTTGCAAATCCCTTTCAAGGACATACTTCCTTGCTTCGGCAAGCGGGATCCCCTTCTGGGTGCTTACTACATTCGATTTCCAGGAAAGTGGGGCTTCCAAATATAAATGCAGTGATTTAGGTATGTTCCAGGCTATTGCACCTCCACCCCTACCAACTACAATGACGTGACCTTCACTGGCCAGGTGTTGGACCACATCCTGAATGACTTTTTTAATGTTTGCATTTCTGACATGGTAGGTTTCAGTAAAAGAGGCCACAAGATCTTGTAAAACACCACTTTGCGTGGCCTTAACGTAGGTTTCCACATCACGCGGATTCATTTTCAGTTCCTCGGATGCTTTTAACAGGATCTCTTTGTTTACCCATTTCCATTTGGGTGCGTGGCCATCTTTTACCATTTTCCTGTTTAGTTTGTTCATCAGCATCTCTGCAATGTCATTACCCGGACAGCCGCACTCCCTGGAAATAGTAATAATCGGACCCTGTCGGGCATGCCTGGTTGAAGAAGATTCCAACCGGTCGCCCATGTACTTCAACAATAGACTTTCCATTTCAATCAAGATAACGTTTGGTTAAATCCTCATATGCATCAATCCTTCTGTCTCGCAAGAATGGCCACCACCTTCTGACATTTTCAGAATGTAGCAGGTCAACCTCCAAGATTAAATTTGAATCTTCCGATTCAGGCGCCAAAGCCAAAAATTCACCCTGGGGACCTGCAACGAAACTATGTCCCCAAAATCTAATTCCCTGGGTGTTGGTAGAATTATCGGGTTCAACGCCCACGCGATTAACCGTAATTACCGGAATACCATTGGCAATCGCATGTCCCCTCTGAACCGTAAGCCACGCATCAAGTTGTCTTTTCTGTTCTGATTCAACATCATTGTAAGTCCAACCAATTGCAGTTGGGTAAATTAGGATTTGCGCGCCGGCAAGGGTCATTAACCGGGCGGCTTCAGGGTACCATTGGTCCCAGCAAACCAGGACACCCAATTTTCCAACAGAGGTTTGAATAGGCTTGAAACCCAGGTCTCCAGGTGTAAAATAGAATTTTTCATAGTAATTGGGATCATCCGGGATGTGCATTTTGCGGTAGATCCCGGCAATTGAGCCATCCCTTTCGAAAACTACGGCTGTATTGTGGTACAAACCCGCTGTCCTCTTCTCGAAAAGTGAAGTGACCAGTACGATCTGTAACTCCACGGCAAGTTTGCTGTAATATTCGGAAGTTTTTCCAGGTATAGGTTCGGCCAAATCAAAATTGGCTGTGTCTTCTACCTGACAGAAATAAAGCGATTCGTGCAACTCCTGCAATACGACCAATTCCGCTCCTTCCGATGCGCATTTTTTGATATTTTCGGTCAGTCTCTTCCTATTTAGATCCTGGTCAGAAGAGTTGGACTGCTGGATAAGGGCTACTTTTAGCATATCGTTGATTACTAGGTAACTATTCTGGTTTATATTACACCGAACGGCAACTGCATTGTGACACAGTGAAGCGATCCATGCTGCTTTATCAATGTTGAGCACTCTATGCCAACCACCTCCCGGTCTGGGAATGCCTTTTGCAGGCTCCTGCGGGCAATTTCATCCTTGGCAGTGGAATAGAATGGCATCAATACTTTATTGTTGATAATCAGAAAATTGGCATAGGTTGCAGGCAATCTGACGCCAGCATCATCCTCCACATAATCGGCCATCGGAAGCTCAATCAGCTCATAGGGATTTCCGTCCAGCGTTTTGAATGCTTTTATCTCCTTCTCCATTTGTTTGAGCTGAAGGTAATGCTCATCCAAAGGATCGCTGCATTTGACATAAGCGATGCACTTCTCATGGCAGAATCGTGCCAAAGTATCTACGTGACTATCAGTATCATCTCCGGCCAAATATCCGGCTGAAAGCCATAAAATATGCTGAAGATCAAATGTCTCAATCAGATAAGATTCAATCTGTTGTTTCGACATTGTCTGATTTCTATTCTTTGAAAGCAGGCAGGCCTCCGTGGTAAGCATGGTTCCCAGCCCATCCGTTTCAAAACTGCCCCCTTCGAAAACAAAATTCATGCAATTGGTGTACCTGACATTTTTGGCAAAAATACCCGCTTTGAACATCTGATCATTGATTTGATTATCGAGCCAGGCAGGAAACTTCAATCCCCAACCATTGAACTGAAAATCATACAATTCAGGTGTACCATCGACCATCATGGTAATTGGCCCATGGTCCCTGGCCCAGGTATCATTGGAACCAAGTTGTACCATTATCAGGTTTCCGGTCAATGACTGATCAATTTTTAAGGTTACATCCTCAGGATCCGCACATACTACTATTAACTTTTCTTCTTTTAGTATCTCATTGGCTAACTGCACAAAACAATATTCTACCTCATCAAGAAGATCGCTCCAATCGCTCTTTGCATGGGGCCATGTCAACATGACTCCGCTTTGCGGATACCATTCGGGGGGTAAAAATTTCGATTCAGGCGACAACATAGCGGGCAAAGGTAAATAATAATGAATAAAACAGCAGTTGAAAACGCATCCTCGGTAAATTTCGCGACTATTTTGAAGCGCCGATGGCAGATAAAATCCCTTTCAGGAATTGGTTATGGTCAAAATGTTCCTCGCCAAAACCCAGTCTGACTACCACCAGTTGTTTGGAAGGAATGATGAATACCCGCTGGCCTCTATGACCCTGGCATGCAAACATATCTTGCGGGACATCCGGCAAATCCCCTGCGCGATTGAGCCAAAAAAACGCGCCGTATTTGCCATTCGCAGCCTTGGCCGAAGTTGTTGTGTAAGACACCCACCCCTTGGGTAAGATGCTATCTCCCTTCCATACACCATCTTGCAAATACAATTGACCAAATTTGGCCCAATCCCTGGCGGTTGCATATCCATAGGAGGAACCAACGAAATTTCCACTCGCATCCGTCTCCATAAGCAGGCTGGACATCCCAATTTTATTGGCAATTTCATGGTAAGGAAACGCAAAATACAACTGGTCATTCCCCAATGTTCTTCTGATAATACCTGAAACAATGTTGGTCGTACCGGAGGAATATTTGTATTCAAGATCCGGATCTTTCCCAAACGGTGATCCAATAGCAAACTTGTAACAGTCTGGTTCCTTGTAGAGCATCGTGGTAACGTCAGAAAGGTCTCCATAATCTTCATTCCATTTCAAACCACTGCTCATGTGCAAAAGGTCATTTATTTTTATTTCCCGCCGCTTATCCTGAAGCCACTCTTCGACCGGCGCTGATGCCTGAACAGACAATTTTCCCTGCTTAACCAGTATCCCAACCATCGCATTTACAATGCTTTTGTTCATCGACCACCCCCAAAGCTTTGTGTCAGAAGTAATTGATTGCGCCCCCCAGTACTTTTCCGCAACCAGTTTGCCTTTGTAAATGACCACCACTGAGCAAGTTTTTTTTATTTTCGTTTCGGGTTCATCAAATGCCCAATCAACTGCATATTGAAGTTTTGTGGTATCTAATTCAGAAAAGAGGATGTCACTTTTACCATCCCCTTCCGGCCAGGGAGACCTCCACGAACGCGTTGTTGAAGTGTTGGTCTGCGAAGGGGTTTTCAATGGAGGAAGTGGTTCCTGTTCTGCCACCAAACAACAGCCAAGAACTTCGCGGTAGACCGCCTTTTGCTTGGCAAGTCCAAAAATGGTGGTTGTAACACTCTTCTCCTGATAATCAATCTTACTTCTGGTATATTTTACAATAGAATAATCCAAATCATTCTCTTTTACACTGTTTGCCTCACGACCTGCCACAAAGACCCCTGACGCCATACATTTTGCACCATACCCCGTGGCAATGCTCAATTTTGGATATTGTGAGGTACCGATGATGAGCAATGCGGTAACGATGAGTAGTGGAATCCAGATACTTCTTTTCATATTAATTAAGAGTTTTTATGGTCAAAAGAGACTCACATGTGATACTCAAAGCTAATGAAAAATATGCTCTTTTGCAAGCAAGCTGTAGCCTAATGTCTGACAATTTGCATCGGTTATGTTTCCCAATAAAATGGAATTTTTACCTTTGACCTGCAAACTAACCGGAAATATATGTCGTCCAAAGAAAAGTATGCAATTGTTGAAGTCACAGATTCTGCGCAAATAAGGGAATTTCATGAATTTCCGGCGAGACTGTACAAGAATGATAACAATTGGAGCAGACCTCTGGATGTTCAGGTTGATGAGATTTTTGATAAACAACACAACAAGCAACTCACCAAGGGGGATATCAAAAGATGGCTTTTAAAAGATTCAAATGGGCTAAGCCTGGGAAGGATCGCGGCATTTTATACAGTAGATTCCTTTACTAAATATGATATGCCCACGGGGGGAGTTGGCTTTTTTGATGCTGTCAACAACAAGGAAGTTGCAGAAAATCTGTTTAATGTGGCAAAGGAATGGTTGGAATCCAATCAACTTCGAGCGATGGATGGACCAATAAACCCGGGAATGCGGGATGCTTTCTGGGGATGTCTTGTGGATGGTTTTCATGAACCGGTCTTTCAAATGCCTTACAATTACCCCTATTACAAGGATTTGTATGAAGATTATGGATTTAAAAACTACTTTAACCAATACACCTATCAGCGAACTTTTGAGGACACCTCTGATCTTCATCCGGTAGTTCACAGGACCGCAAGCAGGATTTTGTCCAATCCTGATTACGAGTTTAAGCTGATTGAAAAGGGAAACACCCAATTTGCCCTTGATTTTAAAGTTATCTACAACCAGGCATGGAGCAAGTTCGCGGGAACAAATGATATTACCGACCAGGAGGCCTTGTCATTACTCAAATCTATGGAGCCAATGATGGATGAAAGGCTTATCATCTATGGTTATCACAAGGGAGAGCCCATTGCCTTTTTCATCATGATGCCGGATATTGGTCAAATCACAAAGAAGTTTAATGGTAAGTTCAATTGGTTCAATAAGCTGCGATTCTTTTGGGAACTTAGGATACTCCATCGTGTCGACCGGGTAATTGGTCGTATCTTTGGGGTAATTCCCTCTTTTCAGAACAAAGGTGTAGAGGGGGCGTTGGTCCTGTTTTTTCAGAAACAGATACTTAAGCCGACTTTTAAGTACAAAACCTTTGAGCTGAACTGGATTGGAGATTTTAATCCTGTCATGATGAAAGTGGCATCATTCATCGGTGGCACGATCTATAAAACACACGTAACCTATCGATATTTGTTTGATAGGAATGCTGAATTTAAAAGGGCTCCAGTCGTCAATCAAACTGGAAATACAATGTAATTAAACCTTTGGGGGGCTTTAAAATGCTATTGCAATTTGCGCTCATTCTGGCAATGATATTGCAGATCTTTGCTGCCATTCTTTCTATCAGGCTTACAAGGGTAACCAAATACAATTTGTCCTGGATGTTGATCAGCATGGGTTTTGTCATTTTGGCCATCCGCAGGTTTATCGAATACATTCCCCTGGTTTCGGACGCAGTTGTCAACAGGCAAATCTTTATTTGGCTGGGGATCATAGCATCTCTTTTCTTTGCGATAGGACTGGTTCTTATACAGAAAATCTTTCGTTATATGAAAAGGGTCGAAGAGGAGAAAAGAGCGTTGGAAAAACAGTTGCTCCATGCAATTATCCAGGCTGAAGAGAACGAAAGAAAGCGTTTTGCAAACGATTTACACGATGGGCTCGGCCCGATTCTCGCTACAGTCAAAATGTCACTTACAACCATAGGACGAAGAGACGATGACGATACCTCGAAGATGATACTTCGTAATGCGGATGCGGCAATAGATGAGGCAATTAAGAGCATCCGGGAAATCTCTAATCATCTTAGCCCACATATCCTTAATAATTTCGGATTGACCAAAGCAATTCGTAATTTTATCAATAAAATTAACCTGACGGATGCTATTCAAATTGATTTTTCGTCCAATATTCACGACCAAAGATTTGAAAATGATGTTGAAGTAGTGATCTATCGCGTAATTTGTGAAATGGTCACCAATACGATCAAACATGCCAAAGCCAATACCGTTGAAATTACCCTTGTTTCAGTAGGTGGCCGTTTGCATGGTACTTATCATGATGATGGACTTGGCTTTAACCAGCCAGATTCGGCAAAAAATCCAACCGGTATGGGTTTTTCCAACATTTTGAGCAGAATAACCTCCCTCAATGGTACATTTGAATACAATTCGGAAAGTGGAAAGGGCTTTGCGGCAGCGTTTTCAATTCCAATCGACTCATGAGTCCATTGTCAACAACAAATAAAAGTTTTATTCTTGCCTCCAAACATAAAAACCAAGGTTAGATAATTTCATATTTTATCATGAGAATCCTACTAGTTGATGATCATAACCTTTTCCGAAATGGGCTTAAGATGCTGATTGATACCATACCTGGATATCGGGTGGCGGGAGAAGCATCCAATGGAAAGGAATTTCTGGAGATGATATTGAAAGAAAAGTATGATATCATTATGCTGGATATCGAGATGCCCGAACTCAATGGCATAGAAGCCGCAAAAATTGCCATTCAAATGGACAAAAGCTTGAAAATTATCACTTTGACCATGTATGGTGAAGAAGAATATTTTGACCAGATGGTTAAAGCCGGAGTAAAAGGATTTCTTTTAAAAAACTCAGATATTCAAGAAGTTAAAACTGCTATTGATGTGGTATACCTGGGTGGAACCTACTATTCGCAGGAACTGATGCAGAATATGCTCAAAAATTTAAAGCAGGTAAATGTGTCCAAAACGAATACTTTAGAATTTTCCGCTCGTGAATCAGAAATTCTCCATTTGATTTGTGAAGGCTGTTCTAACCAGATTATAGGTGAAAAACTATTTATCAGCAAACGGACTGTCGAAAAACACCGAGCCAACCTGCTGTTCAAAACAAACAGCAAAAATACCGCTGATTTGGTTATATATGCGATTAAAAATCATATTGTTACATTATAACAGTTTGCTTATTCCCTTTAAGTATTTATACCCATCAGTTTTTAGGGTTACTACCCATTCACACAGCTCTATTACAGCGTAAATTTGATGTTTGACAATTGATCCAAACACTCAGTTTATTTTGTCCAAATGGGAAGATTATATGAACGGTTGTGTGAAGACTTGCGTTGCTTGGAAGGACTGAAATCTTGCATGAATTGTGGCGTATGTACCGCTATTTGTCCTTCCGCAGAATTTTATCGTTACGATCCCCGCAAAATATGTGATACAGTACAACGTGCTGATGATGAGTCAATAGAACAACTGCTCAAAAGCGATACCATCTGGTATTGCGGTGAGTGTATGTCGTGCAAGACCCGTTGTCCACGAGGAAATACCCCGGGATTACTGATCATGGCGCTCAGAAAATTATCCCAGGAGATGGGGTATTTTACGGATTCGGAAAAAGGGCGGCAGCAGTTTGCGATCCGACGCGTTATCGGGGACTCAATTCTTACCACCGGCTATTGCATGCGACCAATTCTGGTAAACCCAGCGAATCATCCTGAGCAAGGTCCTGTATGGGAATGGGTTTACAACAATTTACCTGAAGTAATGGATAAGGTTGGGGCCAACTATCTGAAAGATGGGCCGGGAGCATTGAGACGAATAGCGCCGGAAGTTCTATCCGAAATCAATCAAATATTTCAAGTCACGGGAGGGCAGGATTTTTTTCAGCTCATTGAAGAATTTTCAAAAGATAAAGCGGATGAAATGTGCCTGGATGCCGGAGAGCTAGGAGGTGACAATGCCTATTTTTCTGAAGTATATACTAAAAATAGTGGAAACCACCACTAATTTATGGAACAAGAAGGGAAAAAACGAATCTGGAGCGAATACCAGAAAGAGATTGCGGACGATCATTACTTCTACGTTAGAAGCTGCATCCGTCAAACCTTTTTCCCTGGTTCGGAAACAACTTTTCTTAAAATTCTGAGGGACGATCTTTCCAGGGACGTTTTCGAGGATGCAAGGCACACAACCTGTACCGGTATTGGTTATCACACGGATATTGTGCCGTTTGAAACCATCATGACCATCGCCGCACGCCACTTTGCACTGATGACAGAGGCTGGCTATGTTAATTTCGTCCCATCCTGCGTAACCTCTTTTGGAATCTATACGGAGATTCTGGATACCTGGAAACATTTCCCTGAAATGGAGGCGAAGGCCAGGGATTATTTGTGGACCGCTACCCGTCGTGAATTCAAAATACCTGATAATCTATCACATACATCAGATATCATTTACAGGTTCAGAAATGAGTTGGCGGAATTATCCGGACATCGTTTGGTCAATAAAAACGATGGCAAACCATTGAAAGTGGTCGAACACATAGGATGCCACTACGCCAAAATGTTTCCCAAATGCGGTGTTGGCGGCGCCGAGTTCCCTGCAGTTTTAAGTGGGATGGTAGAGGCATGGGGAGGTGAAGTGATCGATTATCCGGAGCGGAGGCATTGTTGCGGCTTTGGCTTCCGGCAGTATCTTATCAAAGCCAACCGTGGGTACTCCCTGTCCAACTCAAAAAAGAAATTTGAATCCATGCAACCTTATCAACCCGATTTTATTGTGGCCAACTGTCCCGGTTGTGCCATGTTCCTGGACCGCTGGCAATATACGATTGCCGAAATGGAGGGGATTACCTACGATAAATCGGGCAAAGGAATTCCTGTATTAACTTACGAAGAGCTGGCTGGTTTGATCATGGGGTATGACCCATGGGTGATGGGTATGCAAATGCACCAAATATCGGTCGAACCGTTGCTTGATAAAATAGGAATAGTTTACAATAAAAAAGACAAGTACTTAGGGTCCAAAGGACAGTATATTGGGGTACCACAACCACCTCATTTTCTCCTGCAATAAGCATGTCTGTGCGGTGTTTCTATTGTGAAATGCCAATTAAAGTTTTATTATACGTCTGAAAATAAGTAGTTTAAATATATATCAAATGAACAAAACAATTGTGATCGTCGGTGGCGGACCTGCAGGCCTGGAGGCGGCAGCGGCTTTGGGCTCATCACCGCACCATGTTTTGATTCTTGAAAAAGAGCATAATACCGGAGGAAAATTAAAAAACTGGCATCACCTCTTTCCAAACTTTGCCGACGCCTCAGAGATACTTAAATCGCTCGAAAAGAGTTTACCTTTAAACAATTCGGAGATAAAATATGATTGTGATGTCTTTAAAATGGAGCAAATGGATGGCAATCTGCTCGTTTCATTGAAAAGCGGGGAGAAAATCAAAGCTGATGCGGTGTTACTGGCTACCGGATTTGATCTGTTTGATGCATACAAAAAAGAGGAATATGGACATGGCATCTATAAAAATGTAATTACCTCATCCGAATTGGAAGGAATGTTTGTGAATAATTCATTTCCGGACCAGTTGAAAGATGGGTTGCCTAAAAAGATTGCGATGGTCCACTGTGTCGGATCACGCGATAAAAAAGCAGGAAACATGCACTGTTCCAAGTTGTGTTGTATCACCGGTGTAAAGCAGGCCATTGAACTTCGTAAATACCTGTCTAAAAGCAGTGTATACAATTTTTATATGGATCTTAGAATGTATGGTCAGCATTTTGAAGAGCTGTATCAGGAGGCGCAGGAGGATTATGGCGTAAATTTTATCAGAGGAAGGGTTTCGGAAATAGCCGAAATTTCGGATGGAAAACTACAGGTGAAGGCCGAAGATACCTTGTCAGGCAGACCGATGAAGATGATTTTCGATTTGGTCGTACTGCTGATTGGGATGACCCCTGCCACAAGTGCCGCATCCATTGCGCAGTCATTGGCTCTTCCGAAGTCCGGTTCGGGTTTTCTGGCGCCTGTTCATCAACACATTTCCGCCAACGAAACTTGCATTCCCGGACTGTTTTTGGCCGGGACGTGTCGTGAACCTCTCTCTTTGCAGGAATCGATCACAGATGCCAGGGCGGCAGCGTTAAAAATAATAGAATGGCTAAAACTGAAAGATAATCATTGAAAGATGAGCGAATGGGGCTTTACAGTAATTCAGACCAACCAATCGGATATGGATCAAATGGATCGCGGACTGATTGCAAAGATTGGAAATGCAGAACCTTCCATCTTCTGGTGTATCGGTTGCGGCAGTTGTTCAGCTACCTGTACAGCGGCACAATTCAACAATTTTAGTCCGAGAAGGATCATACAGGCTATTCGGTCCGGTCAGGTCAAAGATATAATGGGTGAGGTCAACAAATGCCTGTTGTGCGGCAAATGTCAATTGGTATGTCCGCGTCATGTGAATACCCGGAATATATTGCTTAATGTAAAACAAATCATGGGACAAGATGCGATTTGATTATTTTGTGGTACCATTTTGCGCAGGATTTGGCTATTTGATCATCGTCCTGTTGTTCACATATGGCCGATGGATCAATGAGCTGGGGGAAGGTGCGGCCTTAAAAATATTTAAATCTTTACTTACCAGGAAAACGCTTCTGGCATCCAGGGAAGTATTCCAGGAATGTCTGGTTCACAGAAAGGTTTTCAGGGTCAACCCACTTTTGGGGTATATGCACATGAGCCTTGCGCTTGGGTGGTTTCTGCTGATCGTTATCGGAAAATTTGAAGCGTCCTATTTCACCGGGGAATTCACCAATGAATTCTATTTTCCGATTTTTTTCCGATTTTTTGAGTTAAGCCCGCACCGCACATTTACATTGCAATTTTTCAATGCCCTGATGGATTTTTTGCTTCTTTTTATTCTGTCGGGCGTTGCTTTGGCTTTGTATAAACGATTCAAATCCAGTGCAATGGGCATGAAAAATAGTACAAAGCATACTTCCGGAGACAAATGGGCCCTGGCGCTTCTTTGGATGATATTCCCGCTGCGACTGTTCGCTGAGAGTTTAACGGCCGGATTTGCCGGTAATGGAAGTTTCCTCACCCAACCTTTGGGAAATTTACTGGGAATGATCCTGCCGGTGAGAATGCTTGCCACACCAGTCTGGTGGGGATATTCCATCGTGTTGGGTGGTTTTATGGTCGCACTGCCCTATTCGCGTTACATGCACATCCCCACTGAGATTTTACTCATTTTTCTGAAGAATTGGGGCATTAAACCTAAGGATTCCATTTCAGGTATGGCCTTTTTCGAACTTTATTCCTGTTCGCGGTGTGGCATCTGCATCGACAGGTGCCAATTGAACCCAGCCATCAACAAAAAAAACCAGATGGTCTATTTCCTCAGGGAGTTGAGAGCAGGCAACGAGGTTACTCAAATGGCCCACAATTGCCTGCTTTGCGGCCGTTGCCAGGAGATCTGTCCCGTAGGAATAGATCTGACAAACCTACGCACGATCAGCAGAAAACAAAAAGATAATGCACACATTCATTCTAGTAGTTACCCATCTATTCCCATGCATTCATTTTCAACGAAAGTGCTCTATTTTGCAGGATGCATGGGAAGTTTAACGCCCGGTATCCGAAAATCCATGGAAACGATCCTCGAAGTATCCGGTGAAAAATATCTTTTCCTCGATAAGGAAAAATCCTATTGCTGTGGTCGTCCGTTGAAACTGGCAGGTCGTTTGGCAGAGGCGGAAAAGGTATCACAAAATATCAAAGAGGCCATTGTTTCGTCCGGTGCGAACACCTTGGTCACCTCCTGCCCTATCTGTTACAAAAGCTTCAAGGATGATTACAAATGTGAATTAAGGGTTTTACACCACAGTGAGTATTTATTGGAATTAATACAGGGCGGGATGATCAGCATCAGGTCTGGAAACAAACGGCTCGTTTACCACGATCCTTGCGAATTAGGCAGAAAATCAGGCATTTACACTCAGCCAAGAGAGATTCTTACCAAGCTCGGAAGTCTGACTAATGTGGAAGAAGCCTATGGGAAATCCCTCTGCTGCGGAGGAAGCCTTGGACATCTTACCATCTCAATGGAGGAACGTGAACAGATACAGAAGTCAACTGCCGAATACCTGAATCAGGACAATCCAGATTGCATAGCGACTGCCTGCCCACTTTGCAAAAAGAGCCTGACAAAGTTTTCTGAAAGCCCGGTAAAAGATATCGCTGAATTGATCGCTGAGAATCTGATAAAATCAAATTACAAGGATCATAAGACCAAAAAGTCAAATCTCGCGGAGGCGGTAAGAATTGACACCTGATCAATTCCTCCTGCCCATGTAAATGGAGATGTAATACAACAAGGTTGCCAATGATCCCAAAGCAGCAATAACATAGGTATATCCGGCCCATTTCAAAGCATCTTCTGCCTTCTCGTGCGTCTGGGTAGTAGTAATGCCACTGGTTTGCAACCAGACCAAGGCCCTGTTGCTTGCATTTATTTCAACGGGCAACGTGATGAAACTAAAGAGCGTCGTCATGGCAAAAAGAAAAATGCCAAAAAGAAGAAGCGCGGGAAAGGTATTGATCAGTAAAATTCCACCCAGTAAAATCCACTGCATGTATCTTGAACTGAAACTTACGGCAGGCACGAGTGAAGAACGCAACCCAAGCCAGGCATATGCCTGGGAGTGTTGAAGGGCATGTCCGGTTTCATGGGCGGCAACTGCTGCTGCTGCCACGTTTGTACCGTAATAGACCTCTTCACTAAGATTGATCGTTTTATCGGCCGGATTGTAATGATCGGTCAGCTCTCCTTCTACCGATTCAATTTTGACACCATAAATATTATTGTCCCGCAGCATTTTCTCAACGACCTCTTTGCCAGACATGCCGTTTGCTGTGGGTATTTTGGAATATTCGGCAAACCTGCTTTTCAACTGATGACTTACCAGCCAACTGGCCAATGCAAATCCTATAAAAATAATCCAGATCATAACTTCGTTTTTTAAATTTAACCAATTGTAAACAGCAAAAAGTAAACCAAAAATAGTGGATGTAAATTTGTCAGTAACTAATCAATTTTATCCGTTAAGCCATCCATTTCAGAAACCCCTCCTGACAAAATAAATTTCATCGCTTCAGCCGGTGAAATGTTCAGTGGTTTGACCCTGTTCGCGGGAACGATGTACAAAATACCCGAGATGTTGTAGGACAATGGAAAATAGACCGCTACTTTCCCTTCCAGCCCCATTTCACCCATTTTATCTTTGGTCAAAAAACCCATTCTCCAAATATCGTTCTGCTCATCAACCAAAACAACCACCGGACGATGGAATTTTTTTTCTTTTCCGACAAAAGCGGAGAAAAGGTCTTTAAAAGAGGTATAGATCAACCGCAGGATGGGGGTTCTGTTTAAAATTCTATTAATGAGCAATTTGACAGGTCTGGCAAAAATCGTCTCCCCAATTATTCCCAAAAATACGAGCAAAATAACAATGATTAAGATACCAAGACCGGGAATTTTAAGCTGAAAATATTTCTCAAGGTAGGTACTTAACAAGCCATCCGTTAACTGAAATAGCAGTAACACAATATAGATCGTAGCCGCCAGGGGGGCGATTAGCAACAAACCCTGTAAAAAATAGGTACCCAGACGCTTCATAACACCATTTGATTTTGATACAAAGATAATCAAAACCAATACCTTTTTATGAGAAATCAGGGTACCTTGAGACACTATTTCACAGCGAATACCAAATCATTTTCACATCATTCTGCCCGGCGCACCGGAAAATCCCCGGCTTTAATCATCGTCAGCAACATCTTAAATGGTACAACCGTCTCAACAGCATGTACTTTGCCGGCTGGCAAGATGATACAGTCGCCCAGGCCCATTTCAAATTGATTTTCTTCAATGGAAAAGGTACATGCGCCATCCAGAATCTGTACCAAGGCATCAAAAGGCGCTACATGCGGACTTAAACCCTGACCGGCATCAAAAGCAAAGAGCGTAACGGTACCAACCGGCTTTTTTATGATTGTTTTGCTGACAACCGCATCCTTTGAATAGGCTATATCGTCTGCCAAATTGAATATTCTTCCAGTTTCCATCTTTTGATTTTATAATTATTGATCACTATTGTCCAGCTAAAATTAAATATATTTAGATATCGCAACTACGTTGCTTAAAATGTCTTGTAATTTGCTTATCTACAAAGATATAGCAACTACGTTGCATAAATCAAAGCTGCGTAGCAGCCAAATCTTTGTAGAATTATTGATGAGATGGAAATTAAGCCACATCGTGGCGATATCTTTACAAATGTTCTGTCATAGATGTTGTACATGGTATTCATTAAATTTTAAAAGACATCAATGAATATTAATTAAAATACATTGTCTTGAAGCAATTTATCTAAATTTAACTAAACCCATTGTTCATGTAAAATATCGCCCCTGATGCTGACGGTTACTGCCTTAACCGGGACTTTCCGTGCAGAACGCTGGGCTGCCATTTGTACCAGTTGCAGCAAACCTCCGCAGCAAGGCACCTCCATAATCAGGACGGTAATGGTGTTAACCTTGGATTGCTGGATTAAATCAATCAGTTTTGTGAGATAGATCTCCTTGCCCTGGTCCAATTTTGGACACGCAATTACCAATGACCTGTTTTTTAACCAATTGGAGTGAAAATCGCCCAAAGAGAAGGCGGAACAATCAGCTGCAACCAAAAGATCAGAACCCTGAAAATAGGCGGCAGCAGGATTAATCAAGTGCAACTGTACAGGCCATTGCCTCAATTGAGAAACAGCAGGCACTGTTTGCGCGTTTCCGACGGGCCCAAGCGAGGAAGGATCAAAAACGGCTGTTTGCGAACCTGGGCAACCACCACCACAGGATGGATTATTCTCAGGTGCAACTGTTTGATGAACAGCGCTTTTTACATTTTGAACGGCAAAATCCAAAACGGATTCATGTTCAATCAAATAACCCATACCCTGTTTCAGGTAGAAGGTTTCATTGTGTTCTTTGAGGTGCTTTAAATGGGCAATAACGGTATTTAAACCTTTTCCGACCATTGCTTCCATCACCTTTAGCTCGTCATAGGGTTCGGCCTCCCTTTGTTCGATGGTAATGGCCCCTTCCGGGCAATGACCGATGCAAGCCCCTAGCCCATCGCACATCAATTCGCTCACCAGCCTGACCTTCCCGTCAATGATCTGCAAGGCCCCTTCATGACAATTTGGCACACATTCACCGCAACCCGTACACTTCTCCTCATCAATTTTAATAATATCACGCTTCATAGGTTATCATTTTTGTTTCGAATTACTTTGTGTTTTCTTTGTTTATATCTTCAAAATCCGAAAGAAGAAAAAATTGTTTCGAGGCAAAAGTATTATAAGGATGGAGCATAATCTGTAACATTTGTTACATTTACGGTAGAATTTTAAGCCATGTACCCTATTTTATTAAACTCACCGCTCTTCAGGGGTTTGACCAGCGAAGAGCTTGCCACGCTCTTCGGTCAGGTTAACCACCAGATCCGCCATTTCAGGTCGGGCGAACTCCTGGCACAGGCGGGGGACCCCGTCGAAAAAGCCCTGATCCTGATGGAGGGCAGATTGCAGGGAGAGATGGTCGATTTCGCCGGTAATTCCCTGAAAATTGAGGAGTTGGATCCTCCCCAAATGGTGGCGGCAGCATTTCTTTTTGGTCCAAAAGGCAATTTTCCGGTCTTTTTAAGCGCGAAAACAGATGGCAAAATCCTGGTTATCCTGAAGAAGGATTTTACCGGGATGCTATCGTTTGAACCACGGGTCATGGTAAATTATTTGAACATTGTATCGGGCAAGGCGCAGTTTTTAAGCGGAAAGATTGCATTCTTATCGCTGAAAACGATCAAGGAAAAGATCGCCTATTTTCTTTTGCAGAGGATGAAAAAACATGGGGGAAGTTCTGTTCCCATTGATCAGACCCAGACCAATCTAGCCGATCTCTTTGGCGTTACACGCCCTTCCTTGTCCAGAACAATATTGGAGATGGAAAAACAGGATATTTTCATCTGGTCCAGAGATCTTATTGTGATTAAAGATCTTAAAAAACTAAATTCAATTCTTGGCAGGTAACCATGTTGACATCCCATCTTGATATTTTTGTTCAAAAGATGAACAGCCTCGGGAATAAAGGAATTCCATTTTTGTTTATCATTGATTATGAGATGAATAATCCATTAATCTATACTTTCGAGGAGGCGGCGAAGCAAGGGATCTATTTTTCCGTACATGGACTTCGCAACAAGAAACAGGTCGACCTGGTCGAACAAGCGTTCAGTTTTCACAAAAAGATCATTGATTATTCGCGCTACCATGCTGCCTTTCAAAAAGTTCAGAAACAGATTCTTTTGGGCAATACTTTTTTGACAAACCTGACATTTCCGACAGAGATAGAGGCCAATTGGAGCCTTGAACGAATATTTGAAAAAAGCAATGCCCCCTACCGTCTGCTGTTCAAAGATCAATTTGTCGTTTTTTCGCCGGAGTGTTTCGTCAAAATATCGAATGGGGAGATCTCCTCTTTTCCGATGAAAGGCACCATTGACGCAGCCGTCATTGATGCGGAACAAACGATCATGGCCGACGAAAAAGAGAAAGCGGAGCATGCCACTATTGTCGATCTGATTCGCAACGACCTATCCATGGTCGCCACGAAAGTTCATGTTAAGAAATACAGGTATTTGGATGAAATTGTTGCCCATGACAAGCGGCTGTTACAGGTAAGTTCTGAAATATCAGGCACTTTACCTGATGATTATCAATCAAATATAGGATCAATTATCTGCAAGCTGTTGCCAGCAGGGTCCATTTGTGGCGCTCCAAAAGATTCTACGCTAAGAATAATCAAGGAGGTTGAAGGATACCGGAGAGGATACTATACCGGTATCTTTGGCATTTTCGACGGGACCAACCTCGATTCCGCAGTAATGATCCGGTTTATTGAGCGTATGGATGGTAAATTGTTCTACAAAAGCGGAGGCGGAATTACCAGGCACAGTGATCCGGGAAAAGAGTACAATGAATTAATCGACAAGATATATGTTACAGCTCATTGAGACCATCTGTTATGAAAACGGGACCTTTCACCGGGTTCCACTTCATGAGGAGCGCATGAACCGCTCAAGACGCCATTTTCTCGGCGTATGCGCCCCTATTCTTTTGACACAGGCCCTTGAGGTGCCCGGGAATTTGAAAAATAGGAAAGTGCGCTGTCGGGTAACCTATTCTGAAGCTATCGAAAATATTGATTATGAAGAGTATACTATTAAAAATATTCAAAGCCTGAAGCTGGTCAATGGGGGTTCGATTGACTACTCCTACAAATATAAAAACCGGGATTCGCTGAACCGCTTGTTGGAAGAGAGAGGCAAGCAGGATGAAATATTGATTGTCAGGAACGGTTTTATTACCGATACCAGTTTTACCAACATTGTTTTGCTGCAGAATGGTTATTGGTATACGCCTGCCTTGCCCCTACTGACGGGAACACGAAGGACCGATTATTTGTTTCAACGGAAAATCTTCCCGCGCAACATCAGGCCGGAAGAGTTAAAATATTATGAAGAGGCCCGGTTAATCAACGCGATGCGTTCGATGAAAGACTCCGGTCCAATCGAGATTAAAAATATTTATTAGCAGCAAAAGAGGCCGGATGAACTGATCCGGCCTCTTCAATAATATTTGTGTGAGATTAAAAAGCCAATCCAATGCTTATGCCACTGCGAAGCCAGGGATAAGGCATCGATTTGCCACTGACATCCACCTGGTCGGAGCCACTCCTTGTAACCTTGATTTTGCTGGAAAGAAAAGAGGGCAATTTATCGACATTATCCCTTACGCCGCTTTCGACTTTATCAATCATGATGACATTCGGTGATTTTACCGTTGCCGTCACATCGGCCAGGCCGGCTTCAATTCCCAGGAAGTAAAAATCGACGGTCAACCTCTTGGCAATCATGAATTGAACGCCCCACTGGATCCCGAAGTTTAAGGTATTTCCATTAACATCGTATTTTTCATCGTATTGCGTTGTAACCGGCGGGTATCCTTCCGTTATGGTCCTGTGGTTATCAGCTTTGGCTTTGAATTTCTGGTATTTCAGGTATGGAGAAAAATAAAACCCGACCGGTCTTACATGATGTCCGGCATAATGACGGTAGGCAGCGCGAATTGCCATGGTGCTGAAAGCATCGTTCGTAATCTTATTATCCGGATTATCCATGCCAAATTTATTGGCAAACGATTTCGGGGATTCGAGCCCCAAACCTAGAATAAAAGAGCTTTTCGGACTAAATTTGCGCTCATACTCAAATGACAGAGAGTTGAAAATCAGGTTCTCCGGTAGAAATTTAACTACATTCTTGCGCTTTTGCGTAATGGTATCCTGATTCATTGATACTTCCTGTCCAAATAGGCTTACTGAAAAAAGTAAGAATAATAAAAATAACGCATTGGGTTTCATGGTTTGGAGTTTTAATTAACAACTTAAAACTAATTAATTTTAATCAAATTGCAAAGCACAGCCATTGTACGTTATTATGACATGGAAGGAAAAGATTCGGATGCCAAAATATCCCTTTTCAAACCATTTCAAAAGGCCGAACTGACCAACTTAATTGAAGAAGATCGTTGACCGATTCCATCCACTTCATCAGTTCTTTGGAAAGTTCTTTTACTGTATAGGCTTTACTTTTTTCTAAAGGTTTTTTTAGCTCAAAAGAATCCTCATTGAACACAAAAAAGCCTTCGAAATCCCGCGACTTGAAGGCTTTTTAAATTTGGTGACCCCACCGGGATTCGAACCCAGATCAAAAGAACCGGAATCTTCCATTCTATCCATTAAACTATGGGGCCTAAGAGCCGCAAATGTAGCAATAATCTTTTTACGGCACTCCTGATCTGAAAAAATGCCCGCCCACATGGACTAAATATTCTGTTTCACCTGAGAATTTCTCCAACTTTTGAATGCATTTCCAACCAGAAAAAATAATTTTGTTTGGTATCAAATCAAAAGTCTGGTTCTCCATTTTCTCTTTGATCATTTGCGTTCCAATTTATAATCAGAAAATTAAGAAAATCCTCATTCTTTGAATAGTTATAAAGTATTTATTGATAATGAATTATGCTGTAATAGATGTAGAAACGACCGGTAGCTCGCCTACGAACGGAAAGATTACTGAAATAGCCATTTACATCTACAATGGGAGTGAAATCACAGATTCATTCTGTTCACTCGTAAATCCTGAATGCAACATACCCTGGAACATCACACAATTGACCGGCATTACCAATGAGATGGTGGAATCTGCTCCCAAGTTCTATGAGATCGCCAAAAAAATTGTGGAAATTACTGCAAATACAATATTTGTAGCCCATAATGCGGCTTTTGATTATTCTTTTGTCCGCGAAGAGTTTAAACGGCTGGGATATGATTACAAACGCAAAACGATGTGCACGGTAAGCCTTAGCAGGAAGCTGATCCCCGGACTTCGCTCCTACTCACTGGGAAATATCTGTCATGATTTGAACATTACCATTGAAGAGAGACATCGTGCAGGTGGCGATGCCCTTGCTACCGTGAAATTGTTTGAGAAAATCCTCAGGCAGAATGAGACAGCCGATCATGATCTTTTCTCTACACGCAAAGGCAACCTATCCGAGAAAACAATTGCATCTTTGCCCGGAAGCTGTGGCGTCTATTACTTTTATGATGCCAAAGGAGACCTCATCTACATCGGTAAAAGCAAAAACATTCACCAACGGGTAATTGCCCATCTCAACAATCGCCTGACAAAAAAAGCGATGGAGATGAGTGAACGAATTACCTCTGTCAGTCATGAAATTACAGGGAGCGAATTGGTGGCCCTTCTTCTTGAATCCGAGGAAATAAAGTCCAATCGCCCGTTTTACAACCGGATGCAAAGAAGATCTGCCAACAACTTCGGAATTTTTTCATTTGAAGACCGCAGTGGCTATCTGCACCTGCAAGTTCAAAAGATTGCGGAAGAATCAATTCCATTAACCTCTTTCAATTTCTATCAGGAAGGCATTGATTTGCTGCATACCAAGGCCAAAATGCATACACTTTGCAAGAAGCTTTGTCATCTGGATGATCAGCAATCACCCTGTTTCAATTCCAGGTTAGGCAATTGTTTGGGCGCTTGTGAAGGAAAGGAAGATCCTGAATCCTACAATGCCCGGGTTCTTGAGGCAATCAGGCCCTGGTTGTTCCCATCCCAGGATTTCTTTATTCTGGAAAATATCAGGAATACGGACGAGATAGCCGTAATTAAAATTTCCAGGGGAAAATACCTCGGATATGGATTTTTATCCGGTGATTCATCCGGAGTCGATTTGGAAACATTACACGATTGTATCCGCACAAAAAAAGACAATTGGGATACACGGATAATCATTAAAAGTTACCTCAAAAAATACCACCGGTATCTTAAGATCATAGAGTATTAGCCGACTTCACCCAAACCTTCTTTGTATCGCGCGATGGCGCGCTCCCGGGCAAAGGCATGGTCAATGATCTTTGAGGGATATTGGTCTGTTCCATATTCTGGTACCCATTTACTGATGTAAATAAATTCCGGATCAAACCTTTGTACCTGCAATTCCGGATTGAAGATTCTGAAATAGGGCGCGGCATCACAACCTGAACCGGATGCCCATTGCCACCCTCCGTTATTGGAAGCAAGGTCGTAATCATTCAATTTCGATGCAAAATAGGTTTCACCCCATTTCCAGTCAATCAAAAGGTGCTTGCATAGAAAACTGGCAGTCACCATCCTGACCCGGTTGTGCATGAATCCGGTCTGGTTCAATTCACGCATTCCGGCATCCACCAGCGGATATCCGGTTATACCATTGCACCACGCGTGAAAGTGATTCTGGTCATTTTCCCAACGGACATTGTCGTACGCGGGTTTAAATGCCCTTGTGGAAACCTGTGGAAAAAACCACAGAATCTGACTGTAAAAATTTCTCCAGATTAATTCCGATAAAAATGTTTGGGAATGAAGCATGGCCAGGGCAGTTATCTTTCTAATGCTTACCGTACCAAACCTGAGATGCAGGCTCAATTTCGAAGTCCCGTTCCGACCAGGAAAATCACGGTTGTCCTCATAATTTTCCAACAGGCTCTGCGGAAGCGACTTGGGTGGAAAAATATTATCGACTTTGGTAAAACCCAGTGATTCGATTGAAGGCATGGACATGGGTTTGATCCTGATAAAATTATGGAAGTAAAGAGAGGTCTTGTTGGCACGAACACTGTCCTGGTTCAGCTTTTCCAGGAATCTTTTCTTGTAAGGTGTAAAAACAGTGTAGGGCTTACCGTCTTTTTTAACCAATTCATCTTTTTCGAACAACACATGATCTTTGTAAGTGATAAATTCGGTCCGGTTCATTCTCAGTAACCGCTCCACATGCATATCCCGGTGATTGGTATAAGGTTCATAATCCCTGTTACAATAGACACTGCAGATGTGATACTTCTCAATCAATGAATTAAATACATCCATGGGCCGGCCATGAAGCACACACAGCGTTGATCCAATTTTTTCCAGTTCATTTTTGATCTGGTGCAAAGTTTCATATATGAAATTGATCCTATAATCCAAGGTGTCAGGAATCCTGGATAAAATATCAGGATTGAAAATAAACAATGGCAGCACATTCTCGCGGGTCTTTAATGCGTGAAATAGGGCTGTATTATCATCCAGCCTAAGATCTCTCCGCATCCAGAAGATATTAACAACAGGTTTCTCCTTTTGACTTGTCATCCGAAAAACATATATGAAATGTGTCTGAAATATATGAAAAAACAAAACTAAATCTACCTTTGTTTCTCAAAAAAAGATCCACTCAAATTTTAAATTCCATATTCTATGAGTAAACGAGGTTTTGCAAGCGATAACAATTCAGGTATTCATCCTAATATTCTCAAAGCCATAGAAATGGCAAATGTGGGTCATGCTATAGGTTATGGCGATGATATTTATACTGAAAGTGCAAAAAGTCTCTTCAAAAAAGAGTTCGGTCATGAAACTGAAGTTTTCTTTGCATTAACAGGTACAGGCGCCAATATCTTATCAATACAGACGTTGTGTCACTCTTTTAACTCCATTTTGTGTGCTGAAACAGCTCATATCTATGTGGATGAATGTGGCGCTCCCGAGAAATTTACAGGAAGTAAACTGATTCCCATTCCTTCAGGTAATGGGAAGGTCGATCCTGCCGAATTAATTAAAAAATTGCACGGTTTTGACTTTGAGCATCACGCTCAACCAGGTTTGTTAAGTATTTCCCAGGTAACAGAAATGGGCACAGTTTATACTGTGAAAGAGATCAAAGAACTGGCAAAAATCGTTCATGGGGTTGGAATGTTTCTGCACATGGATGGGGCAAGAATTGCCAATGCTGCGGTCTCTTTGGGTTTGAATTTCAGGGACTTCACAAAGGATGCCGGCGTTGATCTGCTCTCGTTTGGCGGTACAAAAAATGGTATGATGTTGGGTGAGGCAGTTTTGATCTTCCAACCTTCACTGGCAAAGCACACGAAATATTATCGGAAACAGGCCGCCCAATTGTATTCAAAAATGAGGTTTGTTTCAGCGCAGTTCATTCCATACCTGAAAGAAGAAATTTGGAAATCCAATGCCAAACATGCCAATGAAATGGCACAAATGCTGCATGGCTTAATTTCAGAAATCAAAGCCATCAAGGTGACACAAAAGGTGGATGCCAATGGAATTTTCGCGATTTTGCCCCGGGAAATCATTCCGATCATCAGAAAGGAGTATTTTTTTTACGATTGGGATGAAGCCAAAGGCGAAGTCAGATTAATGACCTCTTTCGATACAACAGAGGAGGATGTTCGCAATCTGGTAGCCCTTTTGAAGGCTCATTTAAGCTAAAATGATGGGTTAGCCGCTTTTTTATTGTACTTTTGCCGCTCAAGGAAAAATAAATTAGCATGATAAGTCGAAGGATTATCCGTACAAAAGTTCTGCAAATACTCTACGCACACGTTTCAACACCAGAGAAACCTATCAGTGCATCTGAAAATGAATTGCATTTTAGTATTCAGAAAACCTACGATCTCTATCATTTGTTGTTATCGCTGCCAATCGAACTTAGCGACTATGCAGATAGATTAATTGAGCTAAGAAAGCAGAAGAATTTTCCGACCAAGGAGGAGCTAAATCCCAATCTGCGCTTTGTTTCCAACCGCCTGATCAATAAGTTAAGAAGTAACAAGGACCTCGAGACTTTCGTTCAGAAAAACAAAGTCAATTGGGTTAACAGTCAGGAACTTGTAAAGAAGATTTACCAATCAATGGTAGAATCTGAACTGTACCTCAATTATCTCGCGGGCAGTGAAGACAATTTCCAGATCGACAGAAGGTTTTGTGAAGATTTCTATGCTGAGATCTTGCTCAAAAGCGAGTTTGTCTTCAATGAATTTGAAGAACAAAGCATTTATTGGAACGACGATCTTGATTTTGTGGTTTCCATGGTAATAAAGACGCTTAAAAAATTCAGGGAAGAGAACAACATCAACGATCACCTCTCTTCTTTGTATAAGGATGAGGAAGATAGGGATTTTACCATTAAGCTCTTCAGGAAGACTCTTTCAAAGAGTGAGGAAAACAGAAAGACGATCGAAACCTATACCAAGAACTGGGACGTTGACAGAGTAGCGACCAT
>JALOCD010000175.1 GCA_023228025.1 Prolixibacteraceae bacterium
AAAAGGGGCTTGGTTACGAAACACGTATACTTGATGACACTGAATATTTTGGGGAGCTACTAAGAAAACTAATAGAAGAGTCCCAAGAGGCCTGTGACACTACAGACGACGAGGCTCTGCTAGAAGAGCTAGCAGATGTGCAGCAGGTAATATTCGCGATATTGGCTGCTAGGGGTCTCAATAGACTTAACTTACACGTAAAAAGGGAATCAAAACTCGAAACACACGGCGATTTTGACGATAAGATATATTTAGTGAGCGTTACAGAACATGATCAATAAAAAAGTACACAAAAGCGAAGAGCTATTTTTTGTAGTAGATGAAGACGATAGCCCAATGGATCCGTTACCCAGGCGGCTGGTCCATGGCTATGGCGTTTGGCACAGAGTATCCCATGTTTGGATTTTTGACGGCAAGGGCAACATATTGTGCCAGCAGCGCGCCTTAATTAAAGAACTAAATCCAGGCATGTGGGAGTCCTTTTTTGGCGGCCATATCTCGCCAGGCGAATCTTATACAGATGGTGCCGTGCGCGAGCTAGCCGAAGAAACAGGCATAAAGTTACAGCCGCAAGACTTCAAACAAGAGATGGTTTACAAGCGCCAAGACCCCAGAGCCTACAACAATGAGTTTCAGGGCATATTTTCTATTACATGGCACGGTAAAATCAGTGACTTGCGCTTTGATGATGGCGAGGTAGAACAGGTAAAATGGGTGCCCATAAAAGACGTTTTAAAGCATCTAAAACCTGGTGATAAAAGCTGGACTTTCTGTGGCTACGAAATAGATTATTTAAATCCAAAATAATTTTTGCAACTTTGGGCGGGCAAAGTTTCTTGAAACCCGCTGGGCGCTGTCTATTCTTGATGCAAGCACCAGCCAAATAAAACAACAGCCTCGAGAACTCACTGGCTCTTAATATTTGGGAATCGCCAGCTCAAACAACTCTCGGCATTATTTGTTGTTTGATTGGCGTGCTTGCTCATGAATAGCCAGATGCCCAGACCCAATAAAATAGCCATCAGGGGTGTATAATCTGTAATATGAAAATTGGTATTATCGGGCCAAATAAACTTTATAATAGCGACCTAGACAGAAGAAAGCAGCTGCTTAATGACCTCGCTAAAACTATTGCCGATAGTGGACACCAGATTGTTCTAACACCAGATAAAGATTCTTTATTAGAATATTTTGGCCAAAAATATCTTGAATGCGGAGGTAAAAAAATTTGGCTTATAATTCCTGCCGATGAAATAGGTCATGAAGACTATCTCAATACTTCACTTGGTGAAGTTATATCTTGCGGCGATTGGGACAGGCAGGCAAATGAATTCAACAGGCAGAGCGATATATTTTTATGCGTTGGATATTCCTGGGGGGCCTTAAAAGAAATTGCCTGTGCCCAGTACTTCAACAAAAAGAAAACCCTATTACTTAAAGAGACCATCTCTGAAAAATTACCCGAAGAGCTAAATTTTTTAGTAGATTATATTCAACTAGATGATGTTAAAAAGATTATAAACAGCGAGAAGCTCTAAATGTTTACGCAAGAAATTATTTGTTCAGACGATGTAAAACTAGTTAAGCCCGATGTTGAGCGTGACGTATTGTTGGGTATGCAGTGGATGGCTGGCGAGATGGGCAAGCAGACAATGCGATTGATGGGTGCCGTGATAGACGATAATTTTGGCTCAAATGAACAAGAAGAAACAGAACGCATCAGCGGTTTTTTGACCAACCCAGACCAGCTTAACTGGATGGTCGAATATAAAGGTAAAGTAGTCGGTGCAGTATGGGTTGATTTAATTTGTAAATACGAGGTAAAGCCGCCATCGGTGCATATTATGATTGGTGATGAATCCGCTCGCGGCAAGGGTGTTGGCCCAGCAGCCGAAGGCGCAGTGCTTGATTATTTAGTTGCCCAAGGCAAAGTACCTATATTTTCGCGCACACTAGCAAACAACGAAAGAATGCTGCACGTTGCAATAGACAAATTAGGCTACAAAAAAGATGGCCCGCTATATACTGATAAAGAAGGCCTAACCTGGCAGTATCTTATAAAAGAATAATTATTATTTAACCTTGCCCAGGAATTTTTTAGTCACGCGGTAGACTTTGACGTTATAAAAAATCAACCATGCGACTAAAGTGACTATCCAGGCGATCATAACCTGCGGCAAAAGCCCAACACTTACGTGCAGTGCCGAATAATTCATGCCGTAGGTGAGGTAGGTAAAGAATATACCGAGCAACAGCAGAGTCACTATAAGCATGTTGCGGATAAGATCAAAAGCGTAGTCGCGCTTCTTTTTTTCTAAACTCATCAGAAGCATAGTAGTGGGCATGCTAGTGTATTGAGGCTTAAAGTACAAAAAGCCAAAGCCGATCAGCATCAAAGCCTGCAGGGTTGGAATCATAAAGACATACCAAATGCTCTTTTGGCCCCAACTGTCAGCCATGCCACTAAACCCAAAATGAGTAGGAATAGTAGGCGGTAATTTACCCCAGTAGTAAATTGCAATAACCCAGCTGGCAACTGCCAAAATTGCGCACAAAATAAATACTAATAAATGCCATTGTTTTATATTTTTTAACTTCATAATCCAATAATATCATTTAGGCAGTTTAAATATATAATGTATGGGATGAAGATTAAGATTATAAAACTACGCCCTAATGCGATTCTGCCAAAATACCAAACTAAACACAGTGCCGGTATGGATTTGCACGCTGCGATTGACGAACCGATAGTTTTGAAACAGAGGGATATTTACGCGGTACCAGTCGGTATAGCCGTTGGGATCCCAGAGGGTTACGAAATGCAGGTGCGAGGCCGTAGTGGCTTAGCGCTAAAACACGGCGTTGCTCCTGCTGCCGGGGTTGGCACAATCGATGCCGATTTTAGGGGTGAAATTCATGCAATTTTAATAAATAACGGTAAATCTGATTTTGTGATAAATCCAGGCGATAGAATTGCCCAGGCGATTATTGCCAAATACGAAAAAGCTGTTTGGCAAGAAGTCAAAGAGCTCAACGACACTGAGCGTGGGGTAAAAGGTTTCGGTTCCACCGGCAAAAACTAAAAGCACTAAGCCGTGAGTAACAACTTTCAGTTAAAATATGAGTGTGATAAAGGCTATTATTTTTGATTGTTTTGGAGTCTTGTATGTTCATCATGGCCCAGAATATCTTAAAAATAATGTGGCCAATTACGACGACTTAAGATACCAGATTGATGAAATTATTAAGGCTGCAAACTACAACTTTATTAGCGCTAAAGAAGGTGCAGAAAAGTTAGCAGAACTAACTAATTTACCAACCGAAGATTTAAAAAAAGGTCTGGCTCGGGGCTTTGGCATGAATCGCCCGTTGGTCGAATACATCCAAACGAGTCTCAGACTCAAATACAAAGTTGCCATGTTTAGCAACACTAGCTGGGGTACAATGGACAAATATTTTAGCAAAAAAGAGCGTCAAAGATATTTTGACTTGAGTGTTGTATCGGCCGAAACAGGTTTAGTAAAACCCAACCCTAGCGCTTACATAGATTTATGTCAGCGTTTAGGCGTTGATGTCAGCGAGGCAATGATGATAGACGATAACGCAGAAAATTGCCGGGGTGCAGAAATGGCTGGCCTAGCGGCCATCAGGTATGACGGTCTCGTCCATCTTAAGCGGGCGTTAGAGTCTAAATTAGCCGATACGAACAATTAGTTTTTTGGTCAGCTGGCAGCGACGCTTTATTTCTACCTGGCGCATACGCAATTCTGTTGCCAATATACCATTAGGCACAAGCAACCAAATATCGTCGTTTTTGATGGATATTTTGGGGGTAAAATCGAACAACTCTTGGCAATATTCACGTAAAGCAGTGGCCTCAGTCGGCTCATCTAAGTCTTTTTTTGCCAAAATATCTTTTAAAGAATCCATCAACATTAAATTATACAGATAAAACTGGGCTGCATTAAATTGACAAACTTACTTGATGGTTATTAAATATTTACATCATTTGAGGAGTAAATATGTTTGAAGCAGAGGAACCAAAAAGAATTCCGCCAGTAGACCAGCAAAAGCGTGTTCTAAATGCAGAAATTAGCAGGTCTTACAGATTTAGCGTTGCAGACAGAACATCTGAGTTAATTGCTACGAATAAAGCGATTGAAGATGAGGGCACCCTTGAGATTGATGTCAGGAGACTATATGCTGCAGTACAACTTTGCGAACTGCTCCATGATAACTACCAAGCTCTTATTGATATGAGATTAAAAAACGAACAAAAAATAGAAGATCTAGAGCAGGACAAACAATAAAAATCCCCATTTCTAAACCATATTCAAATGATTCTATATAATGTATAAGTTATGCCGGAGTTGCCAGAAGTCGAGACCGTAAAAAGGGGCCTGAGCAAGCTGCTTATAGGCTTAGCTGTTGGTGGCGTAGCAAGCGATTGGGCTAAAAGCTTCCCAAACGATAAAAAAGAGGTCGGTGAGTTTTTGATTGGCGCAACGATAATGGATGTGCGCCGCAGGGCCAAAGTATTATTGATAGATCTCTCTACAGAATACAGTTTGGTGGTACATCTTAAAATGACTGGCCAGCTGGTATTTAGGGGTAAACAAAG
>JALOCD010000176.1 GCA_023228025.1 Prolixibacteraceae bacterium
GGGACCGGATTCGCTACGCTCAACGCCCCTCGGCTTCGCTCGGGGGACCGGATTCGCTACGCTCAACGCCCCTCGGCTTCGCTCGGGGGACCGGATTCGCTACGCTCAACGCCCCTCGGCTCCGCTCGGGGACTGGATCGTGCCAGTGTTGCGTAGGGATGAGTCTGGTTACGAAGCCGAGAGGAGATGATGGTTGTGGTGAAGCAGGAAGAAGCTAGGCATAGTCTAGCAGCCGAAAAACGATCTCTAATCGTAAACAAGTGTCGATTCCGAACTACCCGGTCCCTGAGCGTAGTCGAAGGGCCGAAGGGTTACTTCAACTCCAGCTCTGCCTCGGCATAAACCTCCTTCTTGGCATCACTGGACGCCGAATAGGTAACATGCAACTTGCCGGAACGATAATCGATCTTTTTATCTGTCCGCAGGTTAAGTGTGAACCGCCTGATGGCGTTAGGTGTATAAACAGAAATGCCATTTGCCTGGCCCGCTTCTGTCCTTTTACCTGTTGGTGAGATGTGAACTACAGATAAATCACCGTATTTGGACATATTTCCAGTTCTGTTGAAGGCGACTTTGAGCGTAGGTACAGTATCATTCACAACAGAATAACTTAGATCTGATAATGCGACTTTAGAGGTATTTTCCCCAATCCGGATGATGGCGGGAATAGTTATTCCAAATACGGGGATCAAACGAACAGATACGGTAGTTGTATCCTTACTTTTCTCCTCCTCTCCCAGTGGTTTCATATTGGGAATGGCCCTGAAATAGATATGGGAACGATATTCCCCGGGCTTTAACTCACTGATTTTTGTCAACTGTACTTTTACAACCTGCGATTCTTTTGGGGCCAGGATAATGCTTCGGGGATAATACCTAAGAAATTTATCGGCAAAATTCTGACCTGGATCAGGTACAGTAATCTCCGTAAATGATCCGTCTTCGTTCATTCGGTACTGAACAAATGATATATTGTAGCGGGCAGTATCACTTCCTATATTGGCCAGGTTCAGCTCATTGGTACTTCTCGGTCCATCAAAAACGATCCTTTTGGGAAATACCATCAGGTCGCCCTGCCCATAACCACTCAAATTGGTACATGTGATCAGTACAACCAATCCTATCAGTATGTTCCAATGTTTTGCAAGAATAGTACCCCTTCGCATATATTGTTAAAATAGATAAATGGTCGAATGTTAGATGACAGGTTGTTATCTGCCAATGCAATAATACAAAAAATAAATGCAACAATAACATTTCTAATTGATTTCTGTGCAAATTACTGAAAAAAATAGGGAACGTTCTTAGTCTGAACGTTCCCACGGGTGCATTTTACTACCTAAACTATCAATATTAGTTATAATTTAATGTTACGTTGAAAGGTGCTGTTGAATCATATTTTCCGGTAGGTTGATTTTCCGATACATTTAAGTTGGCGCTTACCCTGATCCTTTGAGCCCCTTCACCGGTGTTGGCAATCATGGCCATCTCACTTGTGAAATTGTTGACTGTTACGCTGTTGGCGTTTTCGTTCAAAAGAACAACCGGTTGGTTTTGGACGGTGATAGCATAGGTGCTGTTTTTCCCGGTAACCTGGAATGCCGCAACAGTGGTTTTTCCGTTTTTTGAAAGATTCACGTTTTCGGAGGGGATCATATTTTGAACAGACAGTGCGTTTGACGAAGCACCCCTGCTAGCAATAATTTCACCTGCACTCAGGTCCATCTCCTTGGTCATGGCTGCCGGTGCCACGACAGTCGCGAAAATGTTGGCATAGGCCGTTGCCTGTGCCTTCACTTCGAACCGGAAGAAGGTTATCAGAATAATCAGTGTGAAAAAGAATTTTGCTTTCATGGCTTTTTGATCACCTTTTATGAAAGCAAATTTATAGCCGCGGCACTCCGCCGGAAATCAGGAAACCGGAGGATCGGAGTAGCGAAAAGGATGATTCGGATGTAGGGGGTTTACCTACAAGAAAGACTGATACGACTGGGATGACGGGGACGACTGGGATGACCGGTCCCTGAGCGGAGTCGAAGGGTAGAGGAGGAAACGAGCCGGGTCCCCGAGCGAAGCCGAGGGGTCAAGTGCGGAGCGGTACCCTGAGCTAAGCCGAAGGAACTAGCGCGAAGCGATTCGGGTTCCCGAGCAGAGTGGTCCTTTCAGTTTCTGGGATTTGGGTGGCTTCTCCCAATACCCCTCGGCTTCGCTCGGGGACCCGGTACACTTCATAAAAAAGTACCCTTCGGCTACGCTCAGGGTCGGGAGAGCGAGATCGCAGGCATCCGGTGCCCGAGCGTAGTCGAGGGACCAACATGGCAGTGCATCCCGGTCCCCGAGCGGAGCCGAGGGGTAAAGTGCGTTGGAATAATCCCTATTCAATCAATTTGTTCCTCAGCGCATAGATCGTCAAATCCGCATTTTTCTTTAACTGCATTTTTTCCATAATCCGCGCACGATAGGTAGCAACGGTCTTGTCGGACAGGAAGATGGCTGCAGCTATTTCGGTCACGGATATTCCTTTGGACAACATGATCATCACCTGAAACTCCCTTTCTGAAAGCGATTCGTGCAACGTATTCTGGTTTGGATTGATCTCTTCGAACAACAATTTTTCTGCAAAGGCGGCCGAAACATACTTTCCCCCGGCTGCGATCTTGCGGATGGCCATGGTCAGCTCTTCGAAAGCGCTGTCCTTGGAAAGGTAACCCGATGCGCCCAATTTGAAAGCCCTTACAGCATATTGTTCCTGGGGATGGAAGCTCAACATCAGTACCCTCGCTTTGTCCCCCCTGTTTTTAATTCGCTGCAACAGGTCTAGTCCCGAAATTTCCGGCATCGAAATATCCAGGATTACCAGATCATACTCGACCTTGGTCATTTTGGTCAATGCCTCCTGACCATCACTGGCTTCATCAATCAGTTTGACTTCAGGAAGTGTTTTAACAATCTGTTTTACACCTTCACGTACAATGGCATGGTCGTCGGCGATTAGAATTTTCATTGGTTGGGGATATAGATAGAATATAAGTTGTAAAAAGGAAATATTTGTCAACACAAATCAAATTTTATTGTGGCATCAGAATAGATAATCGGGTACCTTTGAGTGCTGCGTTGCTGAAGGTGATGGTTCCCCCGCAATAACGCGCCCGTTCCCGCATGCCAAAGAGTCCCATCGATTTATTGGTTTCGACGTTGTTGAAATCAAAGCCGGTGCCATTGTCTTCAATGATCATTTCAATCGCATCTTCAAGATTTGTCAGATGTATCTGAACAGCAGATGCTTTGGCGTGACGGATGATGTTTGTCATTGCCTCCTGCAAGATCCTGAAAAGTGAAAGGTTCGTATTGAAATCTTCAAGCAACGGTTCTTCAAGACGTAGAATTATATTTAGTCCGGTACGCTCCTTTTGTTCCTTGCAATACCAGTCAATGGCAGCAATTAAGCCAAGGTCCTTCAATAATTTGGGATGAAGTTCGGCCGAAATAGATTGGACTTTTTTAATTACCTTATTGGTCGTCTCGATCATGCGGCCAATCCTGGAGCCTTGAATATCAGGGTTTCCTGAATTTTCCTTCACCCAGTTCAGGTCCATTTTCATGGCGGTCATGGCCTGACCGAGTTCGTCATGGATCATCAGGGAAATTTTGGCCCGCTCCTCTTCCCGAACATTGATCAGGTGATGGTTCAGCAACTCGAGCTCCTCTTTCCCTTTGAGTATCTCAAGCTCAGAGCGGAGAAGCTCCTCGCGGCTCTCAATGATCTCCTGTTTTTGGGAAAAAAGCTGAAGGAATATCTGAATTTTACTAATCAATATTTTTCTGTTCAATGGCTTGATGATGTAATCTACAGCGCCAGACTTGTATCCGGCTTCAATCTGGTCATTGTCGGGGAATGCGGCCGTTAGAAAGATGATTGGGACCTGGCTTGGATGGGTCCTATTGATTTCGGCAGCCAATTCATAGCCGTTCATGCCGGGCATCTGCACATCCAGGATGGCCACAGCCAACTCTTTTCCTTTTATTTTAACGAGTGCATCATTTCCGGAATCAGCCTCAATCATATTGGCTTCAATCCCTTTCATGATGATTTTCAGATAGGTGAGGTTGGATGGGATGTCATCGACAATCAGAATGTTTGGCAAATCTTTCATTGAATGTTGGTTACAATACCAAATTTAGGGATTAATTTCGAATAAAGGGTTAGGAGCTGAAATTTTTTGCCCTCGGCCCCGAGCGGAGCCGAGGGGTCAAAAATTACGGGGCGACCCCGGGTCCCCGAGCGCAGCCGAGGGGGTGATAGGAGTTGCAGCAATGCCAAGAGGGGCAAAATTATTAGCGGAGCCGAAGGGCCGAGATCGTTGCTTCAATGATGGGTGGGGATTTGCTACGCTGAATGCTTCACTGCCCCTCGGCCCCGCTCGGGGACCGGCATCGCTGCGCTCACTGCCCCTCGGCTGAGCTCGGGGACCGGCA
>JALOCD010000058.1 GCA_023228025.1 Prolixibacteraceae bacterium
TGTTGGTCAAGAACATGAAATCGCTCGATCTGATCAGGTTGAGCGACAGAACGGTCAAACAATCGCTTTCTTACGATAAGGGGGGAGCCTCTTTTACAGGGATCTGCAGTTCCCGCGACAGCAGGAAAATATTTCTTTCTGAGGCGACCAATAAAATTCTGGTGGCCAGGCTCTCCTCGGACCTGTCCCTGAGTTGGGAATCACCTCTCATTTTGCCCCAACCTTCTGTGGGAGGCACTTCTGACCCGGGTGGACTTGCATTGGACATGAAGGAGGAAAAGTTGTACGTTGCACTAAGCAGGAACAATAGCCTTGGAGTGGTAAACCTCGCGGACGGGTCGGTGCATGAGATTCAGGTAGGCATGGCTCCCTATGGCGTTTTGCTTGCTTCCGATTCCAAAGCGTATGTCACCAACTGGGGAGGCAGAAGGCCCATTGCGGGCGAACCGACCTATAACACATCCGATAGTCAGGTGCTGGTCGATCCCAAAACCGGAATCGCCAGCAGTGGAACGGTCTCCGTCGTGGACCTGAAGCAAAACAGCTCCGTCAATGAGATCAATGTCGGGTTGCACCCATCCGGCATGGTTCTGAATGCCGATAAATCCCTTTTGTATGTTGCCTGTGCCAACAGCGATCAAATCTTTGTTATTGACACCGAAAAAGATCAAGTCAAAAGTGTTATTTCTGTTCATCTGAACAAAGAAACACCTTTTGGCAGCGCTCCAAACGCCCTGGCCATATCCCCGGATGGGAAATTCCTTTATGTGGCCAATGGAACGGACAATGCCATTTGTGTTATTGAGACTGGTTCAGATTGCAAGGTAGTCGGATATATCCCAACAGGTTGGTATCCAGGATCGGTAATTATCAATAAATCAGGCACTCAATTGTATGTGGCAAATGTAAAGGGGATCGGTTCAAGGAACAAAGGGATGGATAAAGCCGGGTACAACTCACGCGACCACCTTGGAAGTATTTCATTTGTGGCTGTACCCGGTAAAATGGAATTGCAGGAGATGACGAAAGTAGTCGTAAACAACAATTCTCCGTTTAAAATGGTGACAGGTCCGGGCCAAAAGAAAAATATCCCTAAGATTGCTGCTGTTCCTCAAACACCGACCCAGAGATCACCCATCAAGCATGTAGTTTATATTATCAAAGAGAACAGGACCTATGATCAGGTTTTCGGAGACATGAAACAGGGGAATGGTGATACCAGTCTCGTAATGTTTGGTCGTGATATCACCCCCAATCACCACAAACTGGCTGAGACCTTTGTCCTGATGGACAATTTCTATTGCAGCGGTGTGTTAAGCGCCGACGGCCATCAGTGGGCCAATGAAGCCTATGTGACGGATTATCTGGAGAAATCTTTCGGTAATTTTACCCGGAGTTATCCCTATGATGGGGACGATGCCCTTGCCTATGCAAGTTCCGGATTCATTTGGGACAATGTACTTAAAAACAAATTAACCTTTCGAAACTATGGTGAGTTTGTCAAAGCGGAGATCACTCCCAAATCTGCCAAATATTTAGATATCTATCACGATTTTAAGCAGGGGACAAAGAAAATTTCCATCAAATCTAAAGCAAACCTTGAGCAGATAGCTCCGTACACCTGTCCCACATTCATTGGTTTTCCAATCCACGTGCCGGATGTATACCGGGCTTCAGAATTTATCAGGGAGCTGCATGAATTTGAGAAAAGGAACAATTTCCCAAATTTCATCATCATGCTTTTACCGGGCGACCACACCTCCGGCACAAGGCCCGGTTTGCCAACCCCCAGGGCTGCTGTGGCTGACAATGATCTTGCGTTGGGGCAAATCGTTGAGGCAATTTCGAACAGTAAATTTTGGAAGGAGACGGCCATTTTCGTTACAGAGGATGATCCGCAGGCTGGCCTTGACCACGTGGATGGTCACCGGACAGTAGGAATGGTCATCAGTCCATATACCAAACGCAACAAGGTCGTTTCTACCTACTATTCACAGATCAACATGGTTAGAACGATGGAGAATATTTTATGCATTCAGCCAATGAATCAGTTGGACAATTCTGCGGAACCAATGAGTGACTGTTTTCAGGAAAAACCTGACTTTGCGGCATACATGGCTGAGAAGAGTAATATTTCGCCAGAGGAGGTAAATCCTCCGATAAGTAGTCTGTCGGGCAAGCAACTTTCATGGGCAAGGAAATCCATGGAGCAGGATCTCGATGATTATGACCGCATTGATGAGGATATTTTTAACCGTATCATCTGGCATTCGGTAAAGGGCTATGATCGTCCCTATCCGGTAGTTTCCATAAAATAGCATAAAGCCCCTGATTGTTTGGGGATAAAACCGACGATGCCGGATTTTTTCAATTAGAGATTCAAGTGATTAGCTAACCTTTTTTTGATTAATTTTAAGAGTTCTATAGTTGTATTACAAATCACATTTATCCTGTACTTATGAAGCGTGATCAATTAATTGGGCTCTATACCCAAAGTTTCAGGGAGAATTGGGCAAACCCGGCCTTCTCTGATTTCCAGGGTTCCACAACTACCTATGGCGAAGCTGCACAAATTATCCGGCAGGTTCATTGCTATTTCAGGGAAGCGGGCATTCAGAAAGGGGATAAGATTGCCATTCTCGGACGAAACTCGTCCAATTGGGCCACCTCTTTTCTGGCAGTTTCCGGGTACGGGGCCATTACGGTTCCAATTCTTCCTGATTTTAATCCCGATGATATTCAGCATATTTTGCTCCATTCAGAATCTGTTTTTCTGTTTGCTGCCGATAGCTTATTTGAAAAACTTGAAAGTTCGAAAATGGCAGGTATCAAAGGAGTGGTCAGCCTGACTGATTTCTCAGCGCTTTCTTTTCCTTCACCACAGGGAAGGGAGCTCTGGTTACAATGCTTTTCAGCTGAGTTTTCCGGCCAATCTGCACCTGACAATTTTGAACTGGCAGATTTTGAGGGAGATGATCTATGTGTGCTTTCCTACACCAGCGGAACATCCGGATATAGCAAGGGGGTGATGATTCCGGCACGGAGCCTGCTTTCAAACATCGTCTACGCACAAGATCACATGCCATTAAAATCTGGCGACAAGATCGTCTCCTTCCTTCCGATGGCCCATGTCTTCGGATTGTTGTTCGAATTTCTTTTTCCCGTTTCGGTGGGCTGCCATGTTACTTTCCTGACGAAACCTCCAACTCCGCAGTTGATTATCAAGGCATTCCAGGAGGTAAAACCGCGGTTGATCCTCTCTGTCCCGTTGGTGATCGAAAAAATATACCGGAAACGCATCCTGCCTGCATTAGAGAAACCAGTAGTGAAATTTTTACTCAAAGTACCCGGGATCCGGATTTTGTTGTACAAGAAGGTGAGGGCTTCTTTGGTTGAAACCTTTGGCGGAAATTTCCACGAAATCGTGATCGGAGGGGCACCTCTGAACCATGAGGTGGAGACTTTCTTCAGGAAAATCAGGTTCCCGTTTACGATCGGTTACGGGATGACCGAATGTGGCCCTTTGATTTCTTACGAACCCTGGGACCGTTTCAGGTCTACCTCGGCCGGCAGGTTGGTCGACAGGATGGAGGTGCGCATCGACTCGTCAGACCCGTTCAACGAAGTGGGCGAAATTCTCGTGAGAGGCGCCAATGTAATGATGGGTTATTACAAAAACGAAAAGGCTACTGCGGATGCCATCGACGGCGACGGCTGGTTGCATACAGGCGACCTTGGGATCATCGACAGGGAGGATTTTGTCTACATCCGGGGCCGGTGCAAGAACATGCTGCTTGGCCCTTCCGGGCAGAATATCTACCCCGAGGAAATGGAGGCCAAACTTTGCAATTATCCATACGTTCTGGAATGTGTGATCACCGAACGGGATGGGAAAATGGTTGCCTTTGTCTACCCGGATCCTGAAATGGTAGAGGCCGAAAAACCGGATGAAAACCAACTGAAAGGGATCATGACCGACAATTGCAAACAGGTGAACAAAGAGCTTCCCAAATATGCCCAGCTCAGTGCCATTATTCTGGTTGACAAAGAGTTTGAGAAAACGCCAAAGCGGAATATTAAACGGTATTTGTACACTTAAAAGGGGAATATTGGATTCTGCCTGACAGTATTCTTGCATAACAGCATAGCCCTTATGCACCAATTCATTCTGTTTGCAAGTTAAATGTCTTGTAATGAAAAATATGTACATATAATGCTATATAAACAGATGCATATTTTTTTTATTCTGATTACAAAAATTTATATTTGTCTGAACTAAAAAACGAAACATTATGGAAAAAAAGATGGGAAATCCTGCGGTTGTTGGCTTGGCTGGTTTTGGATTGACAACTATTTTACTTCAGTTTCATAACATTGGACTGATGGGACTTGGTCCCGTTGTTGCAATGGGCTTTATCTTTGGCGGGTTAGCCCAATTAATTGCCGGCTTTCAGGAACAGAAAACGGGAAATAACTTTGGATACAGCGCCTTTGTGGGTTACGGCAGTTTCTGGATCGGTTTGGGAATAATCTGGATTTTAAATTTCTATAAAATTTACGAATCGAGCACAACGGATGTCGGATACTATCTTGTTGCCTGGACACTTTACACGGCTATCCTTGCTGTCGCCTCGTTACGCATCCATACAGCCATGGCGGTCACCCTGTTTACGTTGTTGCTTGGCTTTATCCTTTTGGATTTTGGACATTTTGTCGATCCGGTTTGGAATAAAGTAGCAGGATATGAACTTTTCGTTTGTGCCTTTTCGGCCTGGTACATGATGGCAGCAATCATCATCAACGATGTAGCCGGTAAAACTGTACTTCCTTTTGGATCGGCAATTGTTAAGTAGTCACTGATTATCTTACTACTACCAAAATAGTATTCTCTCCAATTTTTTTGACGACCCACTTGTCAGCCTGGCCCTCTTTCGATGTCCAGCCATCTCCGGAAGCAATAAGCGAGGTGTTGTGCAGAAAATTATCCAGGTCACCCGGGGAGTCAAAAGTGATGTGTGCCTGGCGAAAATCTTTGCCATCAGTTTGGGTTTGCCAAAACCACAAATTGAAATTCTTTACGCCTTCAAAATAACCGCTCCAATCTGGTAGTCCATTTTGTAGCCCCAGTTCGCCCCGGATGAATTTGAGTTTACCGGTGAGCTGGTTGGTGGATGGACCAAACTGTGCAGGCAAAATCAACCCCTCTTCGGCGGGAAGGATCTCTTTCAGTTTCCTGGTAAGCAGCGCTGAAGCGTTTTGGGCAGCGGGTGTTCCTGTGGCGTTGACTACAGAGAGGTAATGATGTCCGGTAAACAGCTGTATCTGATATTGATTTTCGCAATCTGTCATTCCGAACTGATCGGCTGCTTGGCACTGGAAAGTGTTGATGGAATAGATGCCAAATGCCCCGACGGAGGATTTCATCCGATAATATTCGATGGTTAGCTTTTCGTTTTGGAAAGTTACCTCCTGGACTACCAGCCGTTCGAAACCGTATTCGAAATAAAGCGTTGAGCCCCCGTCGATATAGCCATAGAGCGATGTGCCGTCATAATGACCCTCTTTTTCGATTTTTAACCCCGGGAGCTGATCATTCGTCAGCAATTGCGAAAAGGCTGTCCGTGGCTGACTGATCGAAAAGAGGATCAGAAAAACAGGAATAAGGTAGTTGCGCATCAGGCAAGATCTATGGTTTTTAGGTTGATGCGGCTGTTGTCACCGATCCCGAGGCCGAGCTCTTCGGCACGTTTCAGGAAGAGGGATGCTGCCGGGGCCTCCTCCTTTTGCAGTTTCATTTCGATCCGCTTTTGGGACACAATGTTCAATCCGATCCTGTCGACAGCTACTGGATCCGTTCCGGCGAGCAGAAGGTTGTACTGGCAGATAAACTGCGGATTGGCCGCGGGACCGCCATTGTAGCATCCGATCAATCCATCAACGATGTTCAGCACTACCTTGTCGCGAATGGGAGGGAAGGCGCAAATCTCCGCAACGGAGTCGTGCCAGAGTTTTTCGTGTAAACGTCCGGTATTGGAGATGGCCCCGTACGACAGGTTCTTCAGGCAGAGTGTGACGGATCCGCCGGCATTCTTGAGGATGGGCAGGTTGATAATTTTTGTTACCTGTTTGGTGCAGATTTTGGTATAGTAGGAGTGCTTTCCGCCATTCACCATGTACGGCATTGTATATTCATCGTACGAACCTTCTACATCGGCCCAGTAAAACCACTCCTTGTCAATCATGCCCTCGCCGTAAAGTTTCCCGTTTGTGTCGAAAAAGCTACCCTTTGCATCTTTCTGCTCAGTACCGGATATGGTAATCCCCGGATAGTTCTCCGGCAGGAACCCTGTTTCGTGCAGCTCCATTTCGCGTCGGTCCCAGATCACGATATTTTTTCTCGGAATCCCTGCCGTTTCGAGTTGTGCGATGACAGCCTTTACGAGTTCATGACTGGTCGTCAGTAGTTTTCCGGCTACTGGATTGACTTTTAGCCCAATGATGTCATCCGGTGAGACAAACTTCCGCCATGCTTTCTTGACCGATTTCTTCCCGGTCAGATTGAGCATGGCAGCCGTCAGCATTTGATCTACTGCCTTTTGCTGAATTGCTTTGTCCTGGATGCATCCGCTGTGGTTTACCCTCGTAACGGCACCCGGGAAGAGTCCGGGCATTGAATTGGCATTCCGTGGGAATTTCAGCGCGTCCTGGATATTTGTGGCCGGTTTTGCCTGCGGCATTTTTTCGGCGGCCTCAACCGGAGCTGATGCAACAATTGGTGATAGGACAAAACCCGCTCCACCTGCGGTCAATAACTTGAAAAAATTCCGGCGACCGGAGGGGTGATTTTCATTTTTTCCGCTCATAACTGGTGTATGAAATTAAAGATTAAAGATAGTAATCCTGTTAACAATAATGCGGAGGAACTGGTAGAAATGGACGTCTATTTCTTCGATGGTTTATATCCTATTTTTGGACGATTTATATGTTCTAATTCTTGGTGTTTGGTTTGTTCCAACTTTTTAAGATATTCAAAAACTGCAACTATTTGGTTGTCATGTCTGTTTAACATCCTTTCAATACTCTCCATGCGATGCAAAATATCTTTGTCAAGCATCATCATTTCACGTATGCGTACGTAAATACGCATTATCTGAATGTTAACCATGATCGCACGTTCACTGTTCAAAACACTTGAAAGCATAGCTACCCCTTGCTCGGTAAAAGCAAAAGGAAGGTATTTTGAATGCTGTCCCCTCTTTAAGGTCACAAATTGTGACCTTAAAATTTCGTTTTCCTCTAAGGTTAATTCAAACATAAAATCATCAGGAAATCGTTTAATATTGCGCCGTACAGCTTGTTTTAATACTCGGGTTCCCACGTCATAAATCTCGGATAAATCACTGTCAAGCATAACTTTATGTCCTCGAATCAAATATATTTTTTTCATTAATACTTCATCGGGGATTGCTAATGTATTGGTATGAGTCTCCTTTCCCATATAGTTTAAGATGTATTAGATCAACATTTTCTTTAAGATCACAATTTGTGACCTTAAAGATTTTTATTCGACGGAGTCGTTATTCCAAGTTGCCTTGCAAGCTTTACTGATTGTTAGAAAATGCAAGTCTATTGAAGCATACTTCTTTCTTTTAATCAAGTCGGTCCAATTCTGTATTAGTGGTTAAATAGGGTCATCCATAAATTTACCCAATTCCATGATCAAAAACGAATTTTCCCCGATAAATCTTCTGGTTGAGATGTCCGACAGTTTGACTCCTCCGTTGAATTCAACCTTCATAAATTATATTAATTTTGAATATCACTCCATACAACCAATTGTTTATGAAAAAACGACTTATAATTGCATTAATGCTCAGTCTAATCATGCTTCAGACTGGAATGCAAGCTTCAGCCTTGACTCCGCAAAAGCCTATCCGTCTGGCCGTTGCCGGTATGACCCATGGCCATATTCCCCTTATTCTGGGCAGGGCCGACAAAGGGGATTTTGAATTGGTTGGGGTTTACGAGCCGAACCAGGAGTTGGTTGCCAAGCTGGCAAAAAGGTTTAAGTTCTCAGAGAAATTGGCTTACGAAAATTTGGAGGAGATGCTCGACAAGGTGAAACCCGATGCTGTTGTGGCATTCGGCCCCACTTTTGATCATCTTGCTGTGGTTGAGGCATGCGCCCCCAGAAGAATTCATGTGATGGTGGAAAAACCATTGGCCGTGAACATGAAGCATGCCGGCCGGATGGCAGAGCTGGCCCGGAAATACAAGATCCATCTGTTAACCGATTTTGAGACATCCTGGTACCCCTCAACAGCCCAATCTTTTAAAATGGTCAATGAGGAGAAATTTGTCGGCACGCTTAGAAAAGTGGTGATCCATGATGGCCACCAGGGTCCGAAGGAGATTGGATGCGATCCTGTTTTCCTGAATTGGCTTACCGATCCGGTCTTAAACGGGGGAGGGGCCATTGTCGATTTTGGTTGTTATGGCGCTAACCTGATGACCGCCCTTACCAACGGAGAGAAACCGGTTTCCGTTACTGCCGTTACCCGCCATTTCAAACCGGATGTTTACCCAATGGTGGATGATGAGGCAACCATCATCGTCTCGTACCTCGGATCGCAGTGCATTATCCAGGCCTCCTGGAACTGGCCGTTCAGCAGGAAAGATATGGAAATTTATGGCGATGAGGGATATATCCTGTCGTTGAACGGCAAGGAGATGCGCACAAGGGGCAAGGCGATGGATGCAGAAAAAGCTGTGACTGTTACTGCCAGGGATGTAGCAGTTTATGAGGATCCGTTCTACTATTTCGCCGATGTCATCTGGGGCAAAATCGCCGAACCAAAATATGGTCTGTACTCCCTCGAAAACAACCTGTTGGTTGTAAAAATTCTGGATGCAGCACGGGCATCGGCAAAGAGCGGCAGAAGCGTTTCGATAAAATGATATTATTTCAGCACTTTCAGCACGATCTCATCAAGGGTCCGTTTCGGCACATGGTGGACATGGTTTTCGTCGCGCCAGTATTTTATTTCGCCATCTTTCATTTCATCAAGTACCACTACTTCCTTGGGCTTACCAAGCGCAAGTAATTGAATGATTTCATATTGATCAGAAAGGTTCAATATTTCACTGAGCTTCTTTCTGTTGATTGACCTGATGATGCATCCCCCAAATCCGGCTTCTACGGCGCCAAGTAAAATGCTTTGGGAGGCGATTCCATCGTCGCACATAAAATTGTCCGCAATCAGGGTATCAAGCAGGAGTATTATGTAAGCCGATGGTCGTTCCCCCTCCTCCGGGCCGGGCCAGTCTTTTAGATAGCCTGCCCAGGCCAACTGATCAAAGATCTGGGCGTTGGATGTTTCGTCTGTGCTAAGTATATATTTTAAGCACTGTGCATTGCGTGCGGATGCTGAATTGCGTGCAAGGTCAACCCAATCGCGCAACTGTGAATCGGTAATTCGTTCGGATTGGAAAAATCGTCTGTAACTGCGGTTTTTAAGGATAAGATCTTTAAGCATAGTAATTCTTTATAATTTCTTCCAGAACCCAACTGGTGCGTGCAGCGGAATATCCGGTACTTATACATTACCGCAACCGATGATTCCCCAATTGATTTCTTGCATGGGCATTTCAATCAATAACTGTTTTGTCAGGAATGGTGAAATAGAAGGATGTACCGGTACCTTCAACACTTTCAACCCATATTTCACCACCATGTTTTTCTACAAATTCCCTGCAAAGGAGCAAACCCAATCCGGTGCTTTGCTCCCCTTCGGTACCTGGACGGCTGTTGTTGGCATCCAGACGGAAAATATTTGCGGTCATCGTACAGTTCATGCCAATTCCTGAATCTTTTACAACGATGACGCAGGTTTTATTTTCTGTTAAATATTGAGATAAAGTCACATTACCTCCTTTTTCGGTGAACTTGATTGCATTTGAAAGAAGATTGCGGACGACAGACTGGATCATGTTGGAGTCGGCAAATACGATCAGTTGATCTGGCAGTTGGGCTGAAACCCGGATTGATTTCTTTTTGATCGCATCGTCCAAAGTCAAGATCGACTCAGCAACCAATTCCCTCAAATTGATTTGAACCGGGTTAAAGACAATTTGACCCTGTTGCATGCGCGCCCATACGAGTAGGTTTTCGAGCAGGTTGAACAAGTTTTTCGATGAATTGTACAAATCCATATTCATCTCTTTTTGTTGGGCTGGCGTAAATTCAAACAATTCATTGGCCAACAGTTCGGTCAGGGACATGAAACCACCCAAAGGACCACGAAGATCGTGTGCGATGATGGAGAAAAATTTATCTTTGGTTGCAACAAGTTCCTGAAGCTTTTTGCTTTGTTCCTGAAGGATCCTGCTTTGCTGGTAAAGCTTCAGATGAGTCTTTACCCTGGCCATTACCTCTTCCGCTTTAAAAGGTTTGGTAATGAAATCGACCCCTCCCGCTTTCAGTGCCTTGACAATGTCGTTGGTATCGTTCAAAGCGCTGATAAAGATGACCGGTATTTCGTTCAAATTTGGATCATTTTTCAATCGTCTGCAGACTTCGAATCCGTCCATTTCGGGCATCATCACGTCCAGCAGGATAAGATCCGGCTTCTCCCTTTCGGCAGCCTGAAGCGCTAACATTCCGTTTGGAACAGGCCTAACTTTAAAGCCCTCTTTTTTAAGGATAAATCCCAGGATATTTAAGTTGGCGGCTACATCATCTACAATAAGTATATCGGCAATATCATTCGTCAACAAATTTTCTATGTTCATCCTTTATTTTTTATTTGGGTGTAAAATAAGTTGCAATTGATCGTAATCATAATTTTTTGCCAGCTTAAGCAAAACCGTTGAAAGGTCAGAATTATCTGAATCAATGGTATTTATTAGTTGAACCAATAGGTCCAAATCGGCAACATCAAGGGCATTCTGCATTTTCAACAACAAACTATTTGGTAATTTTAGAATCTCATGGACAATCCGTTCAATGTCATGCTTAAAGTCTGTTGGTTCAGTCTCAGCGATCTCTTCATAAATATATTGAATCCCAAGTATTTTTCCGATGGTATTGAACAAATCGTTTTCCCTGAAGGGTTTGCGAATATATCCTTGAATTCCCAACTCATCTATCTTTTTTAGCTCGTCTTCAAATGTGCTGGCTGTCAATGCAATGATTGGTGTTTTCCGCCCCTTTTCAGTTGATTTAATTCGCCTGGTTGCCTCGTAGCCATCCATGACAGGCATACGCATGTCCATCAGAATAAGATGCGGGTCCCACGATTCAAATTTCTCAATGGCTTCCAGGCCATTGACAGCTTCATTGGTCTCAAATCCAACCAATTTGAGTAAATTGGCTGCTACAATCAGGTTATCTACCTTGTCATCAACCACCAAAATACGATAGTGCATGTTACCGCTATCAATACCAATTACGCCTTTTGATGAATTTTTTTCAATTGCATTCGAGTTTCCTTCCTCTATCTCAATCCGAAATGTAAATATTGATCCTGTGCCCGCTTCACTGGTTACGGTGATATTCCCACCCATAATGATAGCCAATTCACGGCTTAAGGCAAGTCCCAACCCGGTTCCACTGCCTTTGCTGACTCCAGAACTCGTTTGCTCAAAGTGCTTAAATAGTTTGTCCATCTCCTCCTCCGGAATTCCTGGACCGGAATCCTGGACTTCAACGACAAGCATTTTTTTATTGTCCTCATCTCTGTCTACCCGCACCCGGACTGCGATACCTCCCTCTTCGGTAAACTTAAATGCATTTCCGATTAGGTTGACAAAAATCTGACGCACCTTATTTTCATCGACAAATACAAATTGTGGTATGTTATCTTCCAGTTCGAAAAGGAATTGCAGGTTTTTGGATTGGGCGCGCTCACTGAACAGCATTTGAATATGATTCAGCATCTCGTGCAGATCAATATCTACAGGATTGAGGACCACCCTGCCTGCCTCTATTTTGGATAGTTCGAGGATGTCGTTGATAAGCGACAACAGATGCTCTCCCGCATTGATAATCGAAATATTATATTCCTTTTGCGTGTCAGACAATGACTTATCGCGGTTCATCAATTGTGAAAATCCAATGATGGCATTCAGGGGTGTTCGAATCTCATGGGACATATTGGCCAAAAAAATGCTTTTGAATTTGTTCGCCATCTCGGCTTCCTGTTTCGCTTTGAGGAGGGCCTGTTCTGTTTTCTTCTGATCGGTTACATCGCGAAGAACCCCGACGGCATGCCATTTGTCCTTAATTTGGATGGCCGACAGGGAAAATTGTACGGAAATTTCGTTCCCGTCTTTTCTTTGTGCTTCCAGGTCCAAAGTTTTGCCGACAGCGCTCCCCTGTCCGGTTTGCTGGAAAAATGGGAATGCTGCAAAGTGTGCCTGTTGGAAACGTTTTGGGGCAATTAATTCGTGCAAATTTGTACCGATGGCTTCATATCTGCTATATCCAAGTATACGTTCTGCAGCCGGGTTCCAATAAGAGATTAAACCTTCGCCATCAATCATGATAATCGCATCATGGGCTGAATCCGTGATGGAACGCAGGATGTTTTCACTTTCGCGAAGGGCTTCTTCAGCCAGTCTGCGACTGGTGATATCACGCCCTATGCCTATGAGACCAGTAACATTCCCATTTTTATCTTTCAGCGGAATTTTGGAGGTAAGCTGCCATTGCTTTTGTCCATTTTTAAGTACCACGTATTCTTCCCTGTTTAGTAATGGCTGGCCTGACCGCAAGACCAATTGATCGTCTGCATAGAATCCTTCTGCAAGTTCTTTCGGATGAAGATCGAAATCAGTCTTCCCCAAAATTTCCGCTTCTGATTTTACATTACAGTGACGCATATCGGTCTGGTTAGAAAGTGTTTTACGCAAGGCCTTGTCCTTGCTATAAATCGAGTCGGGAATATTATCAATCACTGTGCGCAATAGTAACCTTTCATTTCGAAGTTCTTCCTCCACCTTTTTACGCTCAATAGATATTGCTATTTTGGTGCCAACTGAATTTAAAAATTGAATGTCTTCTGTTGAATAGATATTCTCTTTTTCATAGTGTTGAAGGACCAATACCCCTATTGTTTTAGCGGGTGTTTTTAGTGGAATGCCAATCCATGATGGTGAAGGTGAACCAATTAACCCTATTCCGTATTGTTCCTCAAGCATCCGTGATAATTCAGGGGTGAGAAGCAATGGTTTTCCGGTTCGGAATACGTAGGAGGTAACACTTTTTTTCAAGGCCTGCGGATCGGGTTTGGGATCCATTTGATCTATGAAATAGGGGAAACTAAAAAGGCCACTATGCTCATCATAGATCGCTACAAAACAATTTTCGGCATACAGAACTTTCTTTAGTGATTGATGTATTGAGTGAAATAATTCATTCAGGTTTTCAGTTTCTGAAATGTCCTGCGTCATCTCAAAAATTACTTGCCGTTCGAGTTCCAGCTTCTTTTGTTCGGTTTTTTCAGAGGAGACTCCAATAAATGCTATTGGCTTTCCGTCGTAATCCTTTATAATAGAGGCAGATACGAAAACCGGAAAATCAGTACCATCTTTCCTCCGATTCAGTAATTCACCCTGCCTGCCACCTTCAAGAGTTGAAGGAAGGATAACTTCAACCAACTCAGAGTTATTGTTGGGTGAGCGTACCATGCTAATGTTCTTTCCCAGTAGCTCATGCTCTTCGAATTGATAGGTCTTCAAAAAAGCATTGTTGACAAAAATAATATTGTGATCCATGTCGGTAATACTTACGCATTCGCTGACGCACCTTATTGCATGAGTTAGCAAATGCACTGTTTCGTTTTTGATATCACCGTGAACAGATAATGCCAAGGAACTATAGCTTTCCTGTAATTCCTTCAACTCTTTTGTGAGTTCTACGTTTGTTTTTGCCCTATTACTCATGTTATGCAGTTTTCAGATCAATGCGTCAGATGGTGAATGGTTCAGTTCTTTTAATCGTTTTGATTGATTCGAATTTGCCGAAGAAAACCCATCGGCAGTTAAATAACTCAACAAACTATTTTCAAGGGATGAAACTACAAAAAGATAACCATTGTTTAATTGGATATTTATGAAATAAGTGAGATGTATATTCAATTAAAAATAGTAAATAAGCGGTTCCTTATCACTCTTTTGCGTGTAGCCATTGGCTGGCATTTTTTGTTCGAATGATGAAGCAAAATATTGATTGAAAACTTGAGCTCCTCTGGCTATCTTCTGAACACTTCAGGCTTCTTCTCTCCTTTTTACCATTGGCTGGCCTCAGCACCGCTTCCACAACAACAGCTACAGGGGAAAACATAAAAGTGAAACGAGCTATTTATTGGCTTTGAAATTTGTGATCTTTGTGAATCCTTGGCAGACATCTTGGTAATATATTTCATCTTTGGAAACATTATTGTTGGTAATATGTTAGTAATAAATCACATAACAATCAGAAGAAATTGGAAAACAAAATAACACTAAGCTCCCTCGGAAATACCGGCAAGATGGTTACGCCAATTGTCCTGGGTTGCTGGCAGTTCAGCAAACAAAAAAACCTGGCCGGAAAATTCTGGCCTACGCTGGAGGATGATCTGATCGGGAAGGTGGTATCCCTCTCCCTCGAAGGTGGGATCAACTGGTTCGATACAGCCGAAATTTATGGAAACGGAGCTTCCGAAAAGGCCCTGGCAAAAGCGTTGCTGGCAGCCGGAAAGAGACCGGGAACGGTTTTCATTGCTTCCAAATGGTGGCCTTTGTTCCGCTTTGCCTCCAATATTCCAAAAACCATCGATGAGCGCATCAAAGCGCTATCCCCCTTTCCGATAGACCTATATCAGGTTCATCAACCCTGGGGGTTCTCCAACGAAAAGGCCGAAGTGAGTGGCATGGCCGATCTCTACGACCGAAAGCTGATCAAATGCATCGGTGTGAGCAACTTCGATGCGAAACAGATGGAGAACAGTTGGGAAACACTCAATATGCGAAGAATTCCGCTGGCCTCCAACCAGGTTCCTTACAGCCTGCTGGATCGGCGCATCGAATCGAACGGAGTAATGAAGGTGGCCAAGAAACTGGGTATTTCGATCATTGCATACTCCCCGCTGGCCCAGGGGGCGGTGACAGGCAAGTTTCACGACAATCCCGAATTGCTCAAAAATATTGGATTCAGGAAATACAGTGCAGTATTTAAGTAAATGATTGATATTTACTTCGGACAGCATACCATGTCTATTCTAGAATCCTATGTTCTGAACAACAGGTAAGCTCCGACAAGAATTACTGCTAATCCCAATAGGCTCCAGATTACTTTCATTTCGAAGGCCAGCATCCGGTTGCATTCGGTAATCCGGTGCATTGCCTTGCTGTTTTTTGGATCCAGCGCCAGGGCCCTTTCATAATAGGTTTTTGCCGGTCTCAAAATCTCAATTTTGAAAAAATCGTCGGCTTGCTGCATCATTTCATTCAATTTGCGATCTGAAGAAGCCTCAGTAGTTTCCAAAGTAGAATGTTGCATAACCCAGATTGTTGGTTTATTCAAATATAACAATTATTTGAGTAGATTCCAAGGTGAAACGAACTGAATTCATTGTGGATGGGGAAAATTTTTGAGAGTGAATTGAATAAACTGATCATATACCTATCTTTAGGGAATTAGAATATGGAGGTTGGCATTCAAATTGGTGATTCTATCTGACAATTAGAAATCAAATTATAGATAATGAAACAATTGACGAATATTATTTTGGTTGCTGTCATTGCGATATCCATCCTTGGTTGTGTCTCGGGCAACAAATCCAAACAAATTAAAGATTACAAATACACGGAGGAGAAGGCAGCCGTTACAGGTGCTTTGCAAAAAAAGATAGGGGCTTGGATTGAAGAAGGGATGACCTGTTATGGCATCATTATTCTTACAGATAAAGAGGGCAATGCCAAAAAAGTTAAAGAGATTGAAGCTAAGATTATATCCATCCAACCCGACAAAATCAAATTGAAAGCGATGGAAGATTTGGTGCTTGCTCCCGTTGAGGGGTGCACCAAAACAGGCATAAAAAAAGGCGAAACATGGGACGAGAAAGAGGGTGACCTGTTTCAGACAAGAGTGCAGGCGATAAACTATATAGAAACAAAGTATCCTGAAACTCAAGTAATTGTTAAGTGATTGTCAGGATGTTAAGGCACACTTCATGTCAGATCAGGTTTAGCTAACGTGTAATGATCCAAACGAATCAACTTATTCACTAAACTTTAGTCATTGAAAGGGAGTAGCATTTTTTTGTTAATGTTCCTTATTATCCCATTGGGAACAATAGCCCAATCACGGTATAGGATTTCCGGTAGGGTGGTGGAAACGGTAAGTGGCACGAAAATTGAAATGGTAACTGTTCAAATAAAGGAGCTGAACTCCTGGACCACCTCCAATGCGCTGGGGAATTTCAATTTTGAAAAAGTTCCAAAAGGTACCTATACTTTGGTTGCGACATGCCTTGGTTTTCAGCCTTACGAAGCCTCCCTAATTGTTAACGGAGATATAACTGACTACAAACTAATGCTAAGTCAGATGTCGCTGGGTTTGAAGGAGGTGGTCATCGTTGCCAAAGAGAATACAGCCCTAAGTACCTCATCCAAAATAGAATCGTCGGCGTTGGAACATGTCCAACCCACCAGTCTGGCTGATGTGTTGCAGCTGGTTCCCGGTCAAATTACATTAAACCCGGAAATGTCAAAAACGAACCAAATAGCTCTGCGTGACATCAATACGGCCAATAGGTCAGGAAGGATAAATCCCGACGATAACAGTGCCATGGGAACCGCCATCATTGTGGATGGAACACCTGTGAACAATGATGGCAATATGCAAACAATCAATACGGTAACCGAAGGGACTTCGCAAGTTTTTTCCACAGCGGGCCAGGGGATTGACCTTCGGCAGATCGCTACCGACAACATTGAATCGGTGGAGGTAATCCGGGGAATTCCATCCGCTGAGTATGGTGAACTTACCACCGGGGCAGTTTTGGTTCGGACGAAGGCCGGCAAGACCCGGCTTAATGTAAAGTTAAAGGCAGATCCCAATATCAAGCAAACTGCAATTTCGAAAGGCTTTCTGTTGCCGGGCAAAAATAATGGCGCTATGAATTTGGATGTCGATTACACCCATGCATTCAACGATCTCAGGGAGCCTACCAAAAGCTACAATCGTCTGACCGGTCAATTGGGTTACTCCAATATCTATTTTAAGAAAAGCAACCCGTTGAGCATCAATGCAAAATTTTCCTATTTCAGCACCTTCGACAATGAGAAAAATGATCCGGATATGTTGCAACGAGAGATCTATCAGGAGAAAGAGCAAAGTTTTGGAGTCAAATTTTTTGGGAACTGGTCGGTGAAGAGGCCTTGGCTTACCAATCTGACCTATAACTTTGCGGGCGATTTTGAGAAGCAGGATTATTATGAGTACAAGGTTACCAGCAGAAGTGGGGTAACGCCTCTTCCAACTGCCACCGTGTCAAGCGAATCGGTTGGCACGCTGCTACCTTCCAGCTACGACAGCCAGCTCAACATTGAAGGTAGGCCTTACAGTTATTTCGCTACAATTAAGGGAAACATAACCGGCGAATACGGGAAATTTTTCAGTAACCTAATATACGGTATAGAATGGCGGACTACAGGCAACAGTGGAGCGGGTCGTATTTATGATGTTACCCGGCCTCCAATCAGCGCCACCACAACAAGGCCAAGATCTTTCAAAGATGTTCCGGCCAATAAAAACTTCGCTTCGTTTCTTGAAGAAAGGCTAAATTTTTCAATCGGCTCCACCCGTTTGAAAACAGAGGCAGGATTTCGGTACAACAACATGCTTCCGAAAGGGCTCTTTTCTACCAATGGCATTAAGTCACTGGAGCCTAGGTTGAACCTGACATACGATCTTATTCAGAAAGAAAATGCACGGATGATACGTGATCTTTCAGTCCGGTTTGGGTATGGGCGGACCTCCAAAACCCCGCCAATGATCTTTCTTTATCCCGACAAAGCCTACCACGATGAGATTGGGTTCAATTATTATCCCGACCTGCTGGTGATCACGACGAAAGTCATTGATGGAGTGTCCAATCCTGATCTTAAGCCAATCTCCAACACCAAATATGAAGCAGGTATCGATTTTGATATGTTTGGGGTGAAAGTTCTTCTGACAGGGTTCAAAGAGAAAATCAAGAATGGATTCACCTGGGAAAATCAATATTATGTGATGGATTTCAAATTGTGGAACCCATTGGCTGGGGCAAATAAATCACCCACCTATTCGAATGGTGAAATATGGTACAAAGAAAATGGACAGACACTGAAACTTCCCTATACGAATGCAAAGGAATTCGGCGGATATAATGTACCAAGAAATTCATACAATATTGACAAGCAAGGTATTGAATATGTTGTGGATTTTGGGAAGGTTGAATCTTTGCGATCATCCTTCTCGGTAGACGGCGCATATTACCACGTTAAAAAGATATCCCGGGTACTTCCTTATAGCGCTTTAATAGGATCGAGCTATCAGGGCCAACGTTTTCCTTATTTACCGGTTTACCCCGGAGGTGATGGTGATGTCCTACAGCGACTTAATTCCAACCTACGGATAATTACCCATATACCTGAGTTGAAGATGGTTACTTCGATCAGCATGCAAATGGTTTGGTTCGATAAGGCCACGAGTTACTGGGCTGATGATAGCGGGAATGCAGTCTATTACTCCAAAGGCGGAAACAATCAGAAGAACTATGGGGTGACGGAGGGAGTTGACAAGGTCTATGTCGATCCGATCGGATATTACGACAAGGCGATGGCCTATCATTCCTGGCTGGAGAACCAGCCCTACGAATCACCCTACTCATTCATGGTAAAGGATTATAAAAGCAACCAATATGACATGGTTCGTTATCCCATGACCTTTCAGATCAATCTCAAACTGTCCAAGGAGATGGGGAGAAGGGCCAAATTGTCCTTTTTTGCCAACAACATTTTCAACAACAGACCTTTGTTTTTTAATCCGAATAGTGGTCAATATCTTCGGCGAAACGAATCTGCCTATTTTGGAGCAGAAATTAAATTTGTTTTATAGGTGCATTTTTATAATATTTGCATAGTATCCATAAAATCAGCAAAATACAGACTCCCTACTTGAAATTTGATTTTTTATGAAAAAACTGCTTGCCCTCCCCCTATTAATGTTGCTGATTTTATCTGTCAGTTGCAAAAAGGATGTTACGCCAACCCATTACCTGACCCTTTCGCTCAATTTCCCTACTGGTTTCAATATTGGTAGTGTGCCTTTAGGTACTGAAGTTAAATTTACCAATAATGAGACAGGCAGGGAGAGTATTATCACGACCAACGGATCAAGCGTCGTTTTTTCTATTCTGGCTGAAGGTAGTTACGATGTCAGCTGCAGTTTCACCGTAAAAGACGGCGGCCAGGAATATATTTTTAATGGCATCATGAGTCATTTCTTGTTGAATCAGGCGACAATTGTTCCCATGCCTATGGTACTGGTAAAAAATACAGGTGGATTTATCTTTAAGGAGATCTATTTTTCCGGATCCAAAACGCCCGATAATAAACCCTATACTTCAGATCAGTTTCTCGAAATCTACAATAATTCAAGTGAAACCCTTTATGCAGATGGTCTGTGCATATCCGTTCTGGAACCCGCGCCAAACAAGCCTAGTGTTTGGGCCAATGCAGATGGCAGCCTGATGGATCGGTTGCCATGTACCTACCATCAATGGATAATCCCGGGATCAGGGAAAGAGCATCCGGTACTTCCGGGGAAAAGCATCTTAATTGCTGTCGATGGAATCGATCACAAGACAGACCCTAACGGGAATCCGCTATCCCCGGTGAATCTGTCCAACGCGGATTGGGAAACTTATGTGGCTTCAGCCGGAAGGGATACTGATTCACCAGGTGTTCCTAACCTCACCTTGATGTATGCCACCCTTAGTTCAATGACGGATTGGGTGATGTCTAACCAGGGACCTGCTGTCATTTTATTCAGATTACCTGTACCGTGGGACCAGTTTGTAGCCAATGCAACAAATTTTATGACCAAACCTACCAGTACGCAGACAGTCCAATACATGATGATTCCGAAAAGTTACGTAATTGACGCGGTGGAGGTGGTTTACGCTGACGAGGCATCACGATACAAGAGATTGCCAACAGAACTGGATGCAGGTTATACCTATATTGAGGCAGGTACCTTAAGTTCAAAGTCCATTAGAAGAAAAGCAAAGATGATTGTGGATGGTAGGGTTATATACAAGGATACCAACAATTCAACGGTCGATTTTTTGCATGATATAATCCCAACCCCCAGGATAAATCCTACCACCGTTGAATATTAGGATTTAGGAGCTATCTGAAATTTTTTGTTGGTCAGCATTTACAACTCAAATCCGGATGCAAATTACCCTGAAACGAATCATATTCCTTCTTTTACTACTTTTTGCAGGCTTTCAAAGTCTTGCGGGCGATTCGTTGAATGTGAACTCATTCAACACATTCAAATTGTTAAAGATGGGAAATGGCTGGCTTGAGACTGGAAATATGGCCGGATTGGCTTTGAATCAGCAAGCCAAAAGCTGGAACATAGAAACAGGTTATGATTACAATAACGGGCAGTTTCATCTTATCAGGGAAGGGGGGAACATCAATGATTATTCCTTTTCGACCCAGAGTTTCCAGTCTTTGGGGAAACGCATCTTTTTGTACGGGAAATTTGCCTATCATTCGCTGGATGAAACAGGCGGACAATGGAACGGAACCTACGATCCATACAATGGAAACCCCTATATCCTGGCAGATTCACTTTCCGGAACAAGGTACCACAAAGAGAATTACAATCTGGCCGGAGGAATTGGATTTAAGCTGAACGACCGAATTTCACTGGGCGCCGGATTCGATTATGATGTAGGTGTTGCGGCCAAACAAAAAGACCCGCGTCCGCAGAACAATTACATGCGGTTCAAAATCAATCCGGCCCTGATATTTGCTACCTCGAAATACAAATTGGGAGTAGATTTAGGATATAAAAACAAGAAAGAGGAGATCGATTACAATGTACTTCGCAGCAATTTTTTGCCAAGCTACTTCGCCTTCAAAGGTTTTGGCTTTTTTACGAAAGTTGTTGATTCACGTTATTATCGATTTCTCACGGCAAACGATTTTTTTGGCGGGGTTCAATTTGAGGGGAAATTAGGGAAAGTTCAATCACTGACTGAATTGCGGTTCAACTATGATGTAGAAGGGATTGAAGATGGGATTACTGAAATCAGGAAAATGGATGGGGGGGAGTGGAGAACCTTTCAGGTGGTTTTACACCAACAGTTCAATTTACGAAAAGAGTTGACCCATCATCGTTTCTCAGGTGGTTTCTCTTTCTTCAACGGAGATGGGAACGAGTTCCTGCAAAACCTTGTCAACGATGGTAAATCAAATACTCCCACATTTGTGACCATTGGCGAGAACCTGAAATTTAACAGACAAACAATCAGCGGAAAAATTTCGTATAATTATCTGAGACTTAAAGATCCGGGCCGCATCGACTGGGATGTTCTGGCCGGATTTAACTATCTGAAAAACAGTGAAAAATATTACTACATTCCGGAAATCTTCAGTTCGGGATATGCAAAGATCACAGGGATTTTCTCCATTCAGAAAAACCTTTATTTTGGGAAATGTCATCTGGCTTTCTCCCTGAAATCGGGGTACACATCTAACCTGTCAAAAGATCTTCAGCTATCCTCCCTGCCCGAAATTACAAAGTATCAACGCAAAGATGTTTACCAACAAGAGTTTGATTATTATACTTCCAATGTTTTAACGAGTGGTGGTGAGGTAAAGATTGGAAGAAATTTCATGACCATTCACCAGCCGGGTCAGATCTATTTGAGTTTGTGTTGTGATCGGCAGAATCAGTTGAACGACGGAAAAAGTTTGAACTGTTTTGGTGCCAAACTCGGTATCTTATTTTGACCTTTTAATGGGGGAGAGCTGATACCTTTGATTATTGTTGTAATAGGTAAAGAGTCATTCATCTACTTTAAGAATAGGGTTTATGGGCAATGTGATTGAGTGCAACAACCTGACGCATTACTACGGTAAAAAGATGGTCTACGAAAACCTGAATATTCACGTCAGGGAAGGAAGTATCCTTGGGTTATTGGGTAAAAATGGCACTGGAAAAACGACGACGATCAATATTTTAAATGGCTTTCTCCAGCCACGAAGCGGCGAATGCCTTATTTATGGTGAAAATTCCCAACATCTGCCCCCCGCAACAAAAGCGAGGATAGGATTCCTGATTGAAGGACATATCCAGTATGCATTCATGAACATTCATCAGATCGAAAAATTCTATTCGGGTTTTTATCCCAACTGGAAGCCTGCACCATACTGGGAATTGATGTCCAGGTTAAAAGTTACCCCAACCCAGAAGATATCCACCATGTCGTGCGGACAGCGTTCGCAGGTGGCATTGGGCCTGATCCTGGCACAGAACCCCGACCTGCTGATCCTCGACGACTTTTCGATGGGGCTTGATCCGGGCTACCGGAGACTCTTCATAGATTACCTTCGCGAATATGCCAAGGCGGAAAACAAGACCATTTTTACTACTTCACACATCATTCAGGACATGGAACGCCTGATCGATGATGTGCTGATCATGGATTATAACAGGGTGTTGGCGCAATGTCCCATCAGTGAGTTTATGACCACCTTCAAACGATTTGACTTTGAGTTGGAAAATGATCAAGTGGACCTCAAAAATCTAAAGTTTGTGAAGAATCTCGAAATGGTCAAGAACAAAGTTGAACTCTATACTTATGAATCAAAAGAGTTTGTACAAAAATTCCTTGAAAACAATGGCGTTGGTCACAAAGGGTTCAATCAGGTAAAGATGGAGTTGGAAGATGCATTTATTGGATTAACTGGAAAATATTAGATTATGTGGAAATCAATTGTATACAAGGAGTGGTTAAAGATCAGGTGGTTCCTGATTGGTTTTACCATATTGGGCATTGTGGGAATCGGTTACCTGTTCCTCAAAGTGCAGCATGGATTTACCTTTCAGGGAGGAACCAGTTTCTGGTACAACATCCTGTTCATGGGGTTGCAGTTCTTCGGGTTTTTTAAATACTTCCCGCTTTTGGGTGGGTTAATCATCGGTGTAGCCCAGTATTTTCCTGAGACTATCAACAAACGGATCAAATTAACCTTCCACCTTCCATTGAAAGAAAACAATGTGCTTTTGATTATGCATGCCATTGGCGTCGTCTGTTTGGTACTCTCCTATATGCTGCTGCTGGGAGTATTTATAACATTGAGCACTATTTATTTCCCATCCCAGATGGTGTTCGATTCCGTTGTCTCGGTTACTCCCTGGTTTCTTGCTGGTCTGGTTGCCTATTTCTTCGTGGCATTGATAGTTTTGGAGCCGGTCTGGATGTATAGGTTATTGTACGCGATGGTAGCTGGATTCTTTGTTAATATTTATGTAAAATCTCCGGTGATTGCGGCATACGGGCCGGCCATTCCGGGATTGTTTGTTCTTACAATCCTGATGAGTGTTGTCCTCTTGTTTTCGGCGTACCGTTTCAGAAAGGGGGAAATGTAAGATGGAAAAGTTTAGCAGAATTATACTTGTACTGGGTGCCATACTGGTCTTGGCAATTACACTCCCAATGCTTTATTGGATGGCTTTCGAAAAACCGATCAAAAAACCTTTTGTGTTGTACAGTTGTATTGACAAGGATTTCTTCATCCTTCGGGCCGGAACGCCAATCACATTTGAAGATAACAAGGGGAACAAATATACCCGTGAGAAATATGAGCAGAAGTTGCCGATGTGGTATTTTCAGCAGTTGATGGTTTCGGGACTGATGCCAGATACGATCAATGGCAAGGCTATAGATATGCATGATATCGGTCGGAACAAATCGTTTGAAAGGTTCAAGCCGGAAGATATGAATTGTCCAAAACCCAAATTTTTCCCAATGTTTGAATCACAATCGGGCAGGGCTAGCCTGGAGCTGCCGAATGATTATTTCAGGATTACATGGCGGGTTGAGTTCATTGATGCCGGAACCAACAAAATTCTGGAAGAGAAGAGCCAGCTCTTTTCGGCGGCATTGTACCACAAGGATTTTGCTTTTCCGGCAACGAAAATTGAGGGATTACCAACAACCAGGAAATCCTGCGATGAAGGTTACCTGATCGTTGATTCATCCAATGAGCTTTTTCATGTTAAAATGATCAAAGGCAAGCCCTTTGTGAAGAAGATTGACCTTCCCGATGGGTTGAAGTTTAAGCACATCATCTGTGTGGATTTCAAGGACAAGAAATACTATGCTTACCTCTTCTCAGAAAAAAATGAGATCTACATTTTGACACAGGATGAATATGAGCTGATAAAATTTCCTGTAACGGAGTTTAATGCGGAGAATTGTGACCTAAAAATCTATGGTGACCTCTTCAACTACAATGTGACTGTTGAAGCCGAAGGCCATACCGACGTAATTATTCTCGACAAGGAGTATAAAAAGGTGGATAGTTACCACGAAAGCTGGCCATTGCTTTCAGAGCGCACTGAGGATAAAATATTCGGTTATCTGTTCCCGGGCGAACTGTCGATGGAAGACCCAAACAGCAAGTACATCAATTTTTATTGGAAGGGTTCGGGTAACTTGGGTTGGATCATCCTAAACCTCTTATTGCTTGCGGTACATTTTTTAATTCTACGCCGAAGGGAGGCCAAATTGAAGGGTCATGCAGTGGATCTGGCTTTGGTAGCAGTCACGGGTATTTATGGTTTTCTGGCTGTAAACCTTTTTCAGAACAAGTTTTTCGACTAGCATACTGCTTTCATAACTATGCTGACGGGGTGACTTTGAGTCACCCCGTCAGAAATGTAACAGCATCAATTTTTATCAAAAGAAAAGCTATTTTTGAGCAATTCGTAATTGAATAGAAACGATACTCTCAACAGAATAGCCATGATGTACAACAAATCAATCCTACTCTTTTTTATACTCCAGTTTGCTATTTCATCCTTTGCGCAATCCCCCGAGGAAAATGATATACTGGTTCCAAAAAGAACACCCGAGCCTTTCCTCTTTTCAGTGACGACCCTAACCAGAGAGGATCTCAAATGGAGCATGGACTATTCGGCCAGTTATGGTGAAAGGGTGACCGGTCCTTTTGGATATGAAGGCATCGGTCAGAATTTTGCCCTTAAAGGGTACCTCGGGAAACAATTTACACTTTATGCCAATGCAGCGTTGGGTTTCTCCGGGAAGGACAATGTTACCAGTATGCAGCATGCAGAGATTTTGCACGATTTTGTAGGTGGCCGGAAGAACCTGGGTCTGCGCCTTGGTGCAGGGGTTGGTGCAACCAGGGACTACAGCAATGTGAAATCGCTGATGACCCGAATTACCCTCTCATATGATGCCACATGCTGGAAGGCGGGTGGAAATCTCCTTCTGGAAAAGGCTTTTGGCAATAACAGGGATGCAATTGACGTCATAACCAGCTTTGGATTTCACTACCGGTTGAGGGGCAATCTTTACGGAGGTTTTGAAACTGTCGGCGAGGACCTGGAAGGATTCTGGGATCCGGAGGAGGCCGAAGGAGGTGCAAAACTTCTCCTTGGTCCCTCCCTGAACATGACATCAAAAAATTCAAAGGTATTCTTTTCTGTTTCCGGAGGGCCTGTCTTCTATGCCACTCGCAAT